>CAVJHK010000023.1:0-18254 GCA_963649295.1 Lachnospiraceae bacterium
GCGCAAGAGTAAATGCCATTGTGGATGAGCTTCACGGTGAAAAGATAGATATTATTGTATGGAACGAAGATCCCGCAATATTTATTGAAAATGCACTTAGCCCCGCAAAGGTTGTGTCGGTTACCGTAGACAAAAATGAGAAGAAGGCAAGAGTTGTTGTTCCCGATTATCAATTGTCTCTTGCAATCGGACGCGAAGGACAAAATGCGAGACTTGCGGCAAAGCTTACGGAATACAAGATCGATATCAAGTCTGAATCTCAGGATGCGGGAATAGAAGAAGAATATGAAGAAAACGTAGAAGCATACGATGAGGAAAATAACGAATTTTTTGAAGAATCCTATGAGGATTCGGATGCTTCTTATGACGGAGAACCGGAAACAGAGGAGTAATTGATGGCAGACAAAAAAATCCCGATGAGAAAATGTACAGGATGCGGAAGCATAAAACCGAAAAAAGAGCTTATAAGGATTTTAAAAACGCCTGAGGGAGAAATAATAATCGACAAAACAGGCAAAAAAAACGGGCGCGGTGCTTATATATGTGATTCGGTTGAATGCTTTGAAAAAGCAAAAAAATCAAAAGGAATTGAAAGATCGTTGGAAATGCAAATTCCTTCCGAAATATATGAAAGCCTTCTTAAGGAGATGATGTAGTGGCGGGTGATATTTCAAACAAAAACCTATTGTCGTTTTTATCACTTATGAAAAAAGCGGGAAGGCTGGTATCGGGTGAATTCGGCACGGAGAGTGCCGTAAAAGAAGGAAAAGCATATATTGTGGTTGTGCCGCAGGATGCATCCGACAATACCAAAAAGCTTTTTTCGGACAAATGTAAATTTTATGATATACCGATTGTATTTTTTGGAACAAAGGAGGAACTCGGTCACGCGATAGGTAAAGGAGAACGCTCATCTCTCGCAATCACAGATGAAGGCGGTGCAAAAAGCTTTCACAACAAATACATTAACCTTGAGAAGATAATGAAGGAGTCCGATTAATGGCAGAGAAGAAGATTACAGAAGCAAATACAGAAAATAAAGAGGTAAGTGCGGCAAAGAAGCCGCTTAGGGAAAAAACTGTAAGCACGGACGGCACCATAAATAAGCGTCCGGCCGCAAAAAAAGAAGTACAGGCAGCTCCCCGCCGCATGTTTGAAAGTGCGGAAGACAGAAATAAGGCGATGGCTGCAGCTCCCCGCCGTATGTTTGAAAATGCGGAGGAGAGAAACAGAAGTAAGCAGCAGCCGGTTCAGCGCCGTATGCTTGACGGCCCGGAAGACCGTATGAGAAGAACTGCAGCACAAAAAGACGGCGGGCAGGTAAGAACAGGGCAGAGAACGGGAAGTGCGCAAAAAGCCGGTACACGTATGATTAACGGTGTCAAGATTTCGAGTGCCGACGGAGATAATCGCCTGATTCACGGTTCTTATGCGAATGAAGCCGAGCTTGAAGCATTGAAGGCGGAAAAGCGTAAGGAAAATCTTGCAAAAAATGCGGCTCTTAAGCTTGAAGAAGAAAAGAAATCCATAGAAGATAACAAAAAAGCGGAAGAGCTTGCTAAGAAGGTTAAAGAAGAAAGCGCCGAAATAGAAAAGAATATTGCGGAGCAAAAGAAAAAGACAGCTGAAAAAGAATCTGTAGAGGCAGCAAAAAAAAGTGCTGCAGAACACGTAAAGGAAAGCACAAATAAAATAAAATCCGAAAAAGCTTCGGAAAAGGCTGCCGAAAAGACTTTAGAAAAAAATACCGAAAAGCAGGTAACAATCGCAAATACGGATAATTCGGCATCTGACAAGGCTACAGAAGAACAAAAGCCCGAAAAGGTATTTAAGACGGTTAATGCATATGTGCGCCCGACTATTATAAGACGTGCCGACAGCCGGGATTCCGGAAACGGAAGCGTAAAGCAAAGGACTATGGATAACCGCCCGTCGGGAAGGACGGACGTACGGGGCGATTTAAAGAGAAACGGCAATACAAGACCCGGCGACAACAGAGCCTTTAACCGCAACGTATCCGACAAGAATCATTTCCAGACCGTTGAAAGCAGATATGACGGAAACAATCACGGACACAGCAATCTTTTTGAAAACAGAAGTCAGAGAAACGGCAGCGTAAGTACCGGCACATCGCGTGATTCGGGCTTTAAGACAAGGAATTCCGGATTCAGTACGAGACCCAAGGATTTTAATTCGGGGAACAAGGATGAAGACGAAAAGAAGCCGGTATCGCGTGCAAGGGACGTAAAGAAAAAGACGTCCTCTCCCGAAATTGCCGAATCGATGAAGCAGCAGAATACGCGCAGAAACGATAAGAGCAAAGACAGGGAAAAGCAAAATAAAAAATTCGGAGATTTTGAAGACGGAATCGAACTTAAAAAAGGATCAAAGTCGAAGGATCCGAATCGTGCGGGAGCCTTTCGTAAGCCTGAAGCCGTAAAGGTACAGGAAACGGAAGAGGTAATTAAGACGATTACAATTCCCGATATGCTTACAATTCAGGAGCTTGCCGACAAGATGAAGATAAAGGGCGGCGATATCGTAAAGAAATTGTTCCTTGCGGGCAAAATCTGTTCGCTTAATTCGGATATTACTTTTGAAGAAGCGGAAAATATCGCCCTTGAATATGAAATAATCGCAGAGCACGAAGAAAAAGTAGACAGAGTTGCCGAGCTCATAAAGGAAGACGAAGAAGACGAAATGCAAATGGTTAAGCGCCCTCCCGTTGTATGTGTAATGGGACACGTTGACCACGGTAAAACGTCTCTTCTTGACGCAATCAGAACAACCAATGTAACATCAAGAGAAGCGGGCGGAATTACGCAGCATATCGGTGCTTATATGGTAGAAATAAACGGACAGAAGATTACGTTCCTTGATACGCCCGGACACGAAGCATTTACGGCAATGCGTATGAGAGGCGCAAATTCGACGGATATTGCGGTGCTTGTTGTTGCAGCGGATGACGGAGTAATGCCTCAGACAATAGAAGCAATCAACCATGCAAAGGCTGCGGGTGTAGAAGTAATAGTTGCCGTAAACAAAATAGACAAGCCTACGGCAAATGTTGAAAGAGTTAAGCAGGAACTTACGGAATACGGACTTTTGTCGGAGGACTGGGGCGGAAGCACGGTATTTGTGCCTGTGTCCGCTCATACACACGAGGGCATCGAAAAGCTTCTCGAAATGATAATTTTGACGTCGGATGTGCTTGAACTTAAAGCAAATCCCAACCGTATGGCAAGAGGTATCGTGGTTGAGGCACAGCTTGACAAAGGACGCGGTCCCGTTGCCACCGTTCTTGTTCAAAAGGGAACTCTTCACGTAGGTGACAATGTCGTTATCGGTTCTTCAATGGGTAAGGTAAGAGCACTTGTAAACGACAGACACGAAAAAGTAAAATGTGCGACACCTTCCATGCCCGTCGAGGTGCTGGGACTTAATTCCGTACCGGAAGCCGGTGAAGTGGTTGTTGCAACATCGAACGAAAAAGAGGCAAGAGCAATTGCCGAAGCATATATTGCGCAAAACAAGGAAAAGCTTATCGCGGAAACAAAGTCAAAGCTCTCGCTTGACGGACTTTATTCGCAAATTCAGGCAGGCAATATCAAGGAACTCAATATTATTGTCAAGGCTGATGTTCAGGGCTCGGCTGAGGCAATTAAGCAAAGTCTCTTAAAGCTTTCTAACGCAGAGGTTGCGGTAAGAATAATTCACGGCGGTGTAGGTGCAATCAATGAATCCGATGCAACCCTCGCAAGTGCGTCAAATGCCATAATCATCGGCTTTAACGTAAAGCCCGACAATACGGCAAAGGATATATGCGAGCGCGAAAAGGTTGATTTAAGACTTTATAATGTCATTTATAATGCTATAGACGATGTTGAAGCCGCAATGAAGGGAATGCTTGATCCGATATTTGAGGAACAAATAATCGCACATGCCGAAGTAAGACAGACATTCAAAGCTTCGGGAGTCGGTACGATTGCGGGTGCTTATGTGCTTGACGGTAAGATTGTAAGAGGCTGCAAGGCTCGTATCACACGTGACAATAAACAGATATTTGACGGAAATCTCGCTTCCCTTAAGCGCTTTAAGGACGACGTAAAAGAAGTAAATGCGGGATACGAATGCGGACTTGTGTTTGAAAAGTTCTCGGATATTATTGCAGGCGACACGGTTGAACTTTATCAAATGGTAGAGGTACCGAGAAAATGAAAAAAAACAGTATCAAAAATATGCGTATAAACGAGGAAGTTTTAAAAGAGCTTTCAGTTATAATACGGGACGAGGTGCACGATCCGAGAATCAATCCGTTTACGAGTGTTTCGGAAGTATATGTTGCGCCCGATTTAAAGACCTGTAAGGTTTATGTGAGCGTGCTGGGTGACGCGGAATCGCAGAAAGATACTTTAAAAGGGCTTAATTCCGCGGCCGGTTTTATACGCTCAAAGCTTGCTCATTCCATGAACATGAGAAATACGCCGGAGCTTAAATTTGTTGTCGATCAGACGATTGAATACGGCGTAAATATGTCAAAGAAGATTGATGAAGTGATTGCATCAATCCCGAAAAGAGAAGATGATTAACGGAATAATCAATATTTACAAAGAGCCCGGATATACTTCGCACGATGTTGTTGCAAAGCTCAGGCGAATACTTAATTTTAAGCATATCGGACACACGGGAACGCTCGACCCTATGGCAAGCGGAGTTTTGCCCGTGTGCATAGGTTCCGCAACAAAGCTTTGCGATCTTGAAACCGAAAAGACAAAAATATATGAGGCGGTTGTTTTGTTTGGAATATCAACCGATACGGAAGACATTACGGGAAATGTGATTTGCACGATGCCGGTAACGTGCGGCAAGGATGATTTATTAAGTGTATTTCCTTTGTTTATCGGTGATATCATGCAAAAGCCGCCCATGTATTCGGCAATCAAGGTTTCGGGAAAGAAGCTTTATGAGCTTGCAAGAAGCGGAATTTCGATAGATGTGCCCAAGCGCCCCGTTACAATCAAAAATTTGGAGCTTATGGACTGTGTTTTAAATGAAGATGACACCTTAAAGGAAGCACGTATAAAAATAACATGCGGAAAAGGCACCTATATAAGAAGCCTGTGCAGGGATTTGGGTATGGAACTCGGCACTTGCGCATGCATGAAGGAGCTTGTGCGCACGAAAACGGGAAGATTTACTGCGTTTGATGCCGTAACACTTAAGGAAGCGGAAGAAGCGGCAAATAAAGGCGAAATTTCAAAATATATTTTGCCGATCGACGGGTATTTTTCGGATTATCCCGCTTTTTTTACAGTTTCTGACAGCGATTATCTTCTTCATAACGGAAATGAACTGGGAGATCCCGATATAATTCGTGAAACATATGGGGAATATTATAGGGCTTACGATTCCGCAAAGAAGTTTTACGGAATATATTATTTTGATAACCGTAAGCAAAAATATAAACCACAAAAAATGTTTATTGAAATGTAAAAGAGAGGCTTTTTCTTTGGAAGAAATCGATGATATTTTTAAAGCGGAATCAAAAAAAAGCGCCGTTACGATAGGAAAATTTGACGGTGTGCATATAGGTCACATGAAGCTTTTAAAAACGCTTATAACTGAAAAAAAAGAGCTTGAGAGCGTTGTTATTGTGACGGGTTTTGATTTTAATAACGAAAGCAATACGGAACAGATTATGACCCAAAACGAACGCATCGAAATTTTTAAAAATATCGGAATTGATAAGGTCGTTCTTTTTCCGCTCACGAGACAAAATGCCGAAATCCCTGCGGAAACTTTTGTAAAAAATATTTTGGTCGGAAAGCTTAACTGTAAGCTCCTTGTGGTAGGCGATAATTTCAGATTCGGGCGCAATAGGGAAGGAAACATACGTTTTCTTTCCGATCTGTCACATAAGTACGGATTTAAGCTTATTGTCGTAGAACGCGAAAAATATGAAAATGAGCCTGTTTCAAGCACAAGAATCAGATCGGAATTAAAAAAAGGACATATTGACACGGCACATAAAATGCTCGGAAGAAATTAAAAAAAAATAAAACGGCAGTGTAAAGAAAAAAGCTTGACACTGCTGTTTTTATATGGTAGAATACGGCTCGTGCTTATGTAAAGGAAATTTCTTTACACGGGAGTTTATATGGAAGAGCTTGAAAAAAAGGTTGAGCTGTCATTGCTTTATGATTTTTACGGCGGCCTTTTGAATGAACATAAAAAGCAAATATTTGAGGATTATTTTTTGAACGATTTGTCATTGTCCGAAATTGCTGAAAATGCATGCATAACAAGACAAGGAGTGCATGATAGCATAAAAAATACCGAAAAAACGCTTATTAAATACGAAGAAACATTGCAGCTCTTAAAGAAATACAAATTTACAAAAAAAAGATGCGAAGAAATCAAGGATATATTAAAAGACAATTCCGATGAAAAATCAAAAAGAATATCGGAGCTTACAGAAGAGATAGAAACAAATGGCATTTGAATCACTTACGGAAAAACTTCAAAACGTATTTAAAAACCTTCGCGGCAAAGGACGTCTTACGGAAAAGGACGTAGAGAGTGCCATGAAGGAAATCAAGATGGCTTTTCTTGAAGCGGACGTAAATTATAAGGTCGTAAAAAGCTTTGTAAAGACTGTAACTGACCGTGCAATAGGAGAAGATGTCTTAAATTCCTTAACGCCCGGACAGATGGTTGTTAAAATTGTAAACGAAGAGCTTATTGCGCTTCTAGGTTCCGAAAATACCGAGCTTAAATTTTTGCCCGCAAATGAGATTACATATATTATGATGTGCGGCCTGCAGGGCGCCGGCAAAACGACGACTGCCGCAAAAATCGCGGGAATATACAAAAACAAGGGTAAAAAGCCGTTGCTTGTCGCATGCGACATATACAGACCGGCGGCAATCGAACAATTAAAAATTAACGGTGAAAAGGTCGGCGTTCCCGTATTTGAAATGGGAACAGACCACAAGCCTCTTGAGATAGTTAAAGAAGCGGTAAAATATGCTGTTACAAATAGATTTAATCTTTTGATCCTGGATACTGCGGGACGCTTGCAAATCGATGAAAAGATGATGAATGAGCTTATAGAAATTGAGGAAGCTTATCCGATCACCAATACCGTTCTTACGGTTGACGCAATGACAGGTCAGGATGCCGTAAATGTTGCCGAAACGTTTAACGAAAAGCTGCCTCTCACGGGTGTTATATTGACAAAGCTTGACGGTGACACAAGAGGCGGCTGCGCACTTTCGATTAAGCAGGTTACGGGGCTTCCCATTCTTTATGCGGGCATGGGAGAACGGCTTGAAGATTTGGAACCGTTCTATCCCGACAGAATGGCAAACAGAATACTCGGAATGGGCGACATTTTGTCTCTAATCGAAAAAGCCGAAAATTCCATTGACGAAGAAAAAGCAAAGGAAATGGCAAGGAAGCTTAAAAAGGCCGAATTTGATTACAACGATTTCCTTGAGCAAATAAGCCAGATGAAAAAAATGGGCGGAATCAAAAATATTCTCGGTATGCTCCCGGGAATGGGTGCTCTAAAGGGCGTTGAAATTGACGATGATATGTTTAAGCCGATTGTTGCGATTATAAATTCGATGACGCCTGCGGAAAGAGAAAATCCGAAGCTCATGAATCCCTCAAGAAAACGCAGAATCGCAAAAGGAGCGGGTGTTGACATTGCGGAAGTAAACAGACTTGTAAAGCAGGTTGAAAGCCAGAAGCAAATGATGAAGCAGTTAAAAGGCGTTATGGGAAACAAACATGGCAAAATGCCTATGATGCCGGGCTTTGGAAAAAAGGGTAAATTTCCCTTTTAAAAGTTTTTAAATACAGTATGTAATATTCATAACAGGGATATTCATAAATAAATTTTAATATATTAACGGAGGAAATTTAAAATGGTTAAGATCAGACTTAAGAGACAGGGCGAAAAGAAGAACCCTTTCTACAGAATCGTTGTTGCGGATGAAAGAGCACCTCGTGACGGACGTTTTATCGCAGAAATCGGAACATACAATCCGACAACGGATCCCGCAGAATTCAATGTTGACGCAGAGGCAGCAAAGAATTGGATCGCAAACGGCGCACAGCCCACACAGACTGTTGCAAATCTTTTTAAGAAGGCCGGAATCAAATAGTTTTACCGGAGGTTTTTGACATGATGAAGGAACTGGTTGCCACAATCGCAAAAGCACTTGTGGATAATCCGGATGAAGTAACTGTAACAGAAGAAGAAACCGAAAAGGGTCTTATTGTTACATTAAAGGTTGCAGAATCCGATATGGGCAAAGTCATCGGTAAGCAGGGTCGTATCGCAAAGTCGATAAGAACAGTTGTTAAAGCTGCATCGACAAAAGATGACAGAAGGGTAATTGTAGAAATACAATAGATAAAATTAGCTTTTGGCGCATGTTTTTACATGCGCCTTTTATGCATAAGTTTGACATTTTAAGCTTTTTTTAAGGAGATTTGTTTGGAAAACAGGGACGAAATGTTAAGAGTCGGCGTGATTTCGAATACGCACGGAGTTCATGGCGAAGTGAAAGTTTATCCGACTACGGATGATGCAGAAAGATTTGATTATTTAAAAGAAGTTTATCTTGATTTGGGACAGGAACTAAAAAAACTTGAAGTAACAAGTGTCAAATATTTTAAAAACCTTGTTATATTAAAGTTTAAGGGAATAGACACCCTAAACGAAGTTGAAAAATGGAAACAAAAGGATTTGCTTGTAACGCGTGAAAATGCGGTTCCCTTAAAAGAAGGCGAATATTTTATAAGTGATATAATCGGAATACATGTGTTTAAGGATGATGATGAGGCAAACGAAATCGGAATTCTGACAGACGTTATGAAGATGTATTCAAATGATGTCTATGTTGTGGAAACAAAGGACAAAAAAGAAATTTTGATTCCCGCAATAAAGGATTGCGATATAAAAATTTCGCTTGACGAAAAGAAAATGAGAGTTCATATGCTTCCGGGGCTCATGGATTTAAATTAAAGAGGTAAATCATGAATTTTTACGTAATGACGCTTTTTCCCGATATGATAAATATGTGCATGAATGAAAGCATTACGGGCAGGGCAATCGAAAAAGGTTTAATTTCCGTAAATGCGATAAATATCCGTGATTTTACTCTTGACCGCCACAAAAAGGTAGACGATTATCCTTATGGCGGCGGAGCGGGAATGCTTATGATGTGCGAGCCTGTAGTAAGAACGTGGGAGCACATAAAAGAACTTACAAACAAAGAAAAATTAAGGACGATTTATCTTACTCCGTGGGGAAAAAGGTTTGACGAAAATGACGCACGTGACCTTGCAAAAGAAGAAAATCTTGTTTTTTTGTGCGGACATTACGAAGGCATTGACGAAAGAGCGCTCGACATGGTTGCGACGGATTTTTATTCGATAGGCGATTATGTGCTTACGGGCGGAGAATTGCCCGCAATGGTGATGATCGATGCGATTTCGCGCCTTGTGCCGGGGGTGTTAAATAATGACGATTCCGCTGTATATGAGAGTTTTTCGGAAAATCTTCTTGAGCATCCGCAATATACGAGACCTGAAGATTTTAGGGGTGTAAAGGTCCCCGAAATATTGCTTTCGGGACATCATCAAAATATCGAAAAGTGGAAAAAGGAAGAATCTTTAAAACGAACACAAAAATTCAGACCGGATCTGTTATAAAAAATACTTGCATTTTGGGATAAAAAGTGATATATTATTTCGGCATGAGCAAAAGTCGGTCCGCTGTCATCATAAATATGAGTAAGAACGGCTTATTATATAAGGAGGTCGTAAAATGAACGACATTATCAAAAATATCGAGGCAGGCCAGGTTAAGGCAGAGAAGCCCGAATTCAACGTAGGCGATACAGTAAGAGTATCCGCAAAGATTAAGGAAGGCAACCGCGAAAGAATTCAGATCTTCGAGGGAACTGTATTAAAGAGACAGCATGCGGGCGCAAGAGAGACATTTACCGTAAGAAAGTCTTCAAACGGTATCGGCGTAGAAAAAACATGGCCGCTTAATTCCCCTAATGTTGAAAAGGTTGAGGTTATCAGAACAGGTAAGGTTAGACGTGCGAAGCTTAACTATCTCCGTGAGAGAACAGGTAAGAGCGCAAAGGTTAAGGAAGTCATCAGATAATCAAAATTCGGAACAGGCTGAAAACAACCTGTTCTTTTTTTTCGGCGGTTTTTATCAAACAAAAAAGCGTTTTATAAAAAAGAATGATTGAAAAAAAATGTCGATTAAATTAAAATTAAGGTTTGAGATCACTACATACGATACGGAGATTTTTATGGAATATCAATGGTACCCGGGACATATGTCAAAAGCAAAAAAGGAGATAGAGGCGTCGGTGCGTCTTGTTGACGTTATAATAGAACTTATTGACGCGCGAATTCCTTATTCTTCAAAAAACCCGGATATAGATAAAATTGTAAACAATAAGCCGAGGGTGCTTTTGATGAACAAATCCGATCTTGCCGATGACAGGGTAACAAACGAATTTAAAGCATATTATACGGAAAAAGGCTTTTATGTGCTGAATATATGCGCAAAAAATCAAAACCTGAAGGCCGTTACGGATATTGTAAAGGAATCCGCAAAAGAAAAAATTGAGAGAGACAAGCGCAAAGGCATGATAAACAGGCCGCTTCGCGCTATGATACTGGGAATTCCGAACGTCGGAAAATCAACCTTTATAAATTCCTACGCAAAACGCGCATGCGCAAAAACGGGCGACCGTCCGGGAGTCACAACGGGAAAACAATGGATAAGGCTTTCTGATGAACTGGAACTTCTTGATACTCCGGGAATTTTGTGGCCGAAGTTTGAAGAAAAACGGGTCGGGATGAATATTGCGTTAATCGGTTCGATAAATCTGGATCTGCTCGATAATGGAGAACTTGCGATAAATCTTATAGATTACCTTAAAAATAATTATGCGGGAATGATTTCTGCGCGCTATAACGTATCCGAAGATAAGGCATCTCTTGAAATTTTAAATGACATATGCATAAAGCGTGCCGCATTAAAAAAAGGCGGCGAACCGGATTATGACAGAGGTTCATATATGGTTGTGGATGATTTCAGAAGCGGAAAATTCGGTAAAATCAGTCTTGAAAGAGTAAAGAAGGATTAAAATGGAAAGTATTTCGGAAATCAAAAATATTTTAAACGGTCTTTCACCGGATA
The DNA here is from genome assembly GCA_963649295.1 of Lachnospiraceae bacterium. Classification (GTDB taxonomy): domain Bacteria; phylum Bacillota; class Clostridia; order Lachnospirales; family Lachnospiraceae; genus RGIG3528. The sequence goes on from CAVJHK010000023.1 coordinate 11,243, forward strand.
ATTTAAACGGCTTTATAGAGAAATATGTAAACGATCCGAGGGCGGGCGTTAAAAAAACGGTTGAAACCGCCATCAAAAGAGAAGCGGATTATAATGCCGAACTTAAAAGACTTGACGAAATGCTTTATTTTGAAAATAAATATTCGGATTATGAATTTATTTGCGGAATAGATGAGGCGGGGCGCGGTCCTCTTGCGGGTCCTGTTGTTGCGGCTGCAGTTATTTTGCCGAAAAATGAAAAAATTCTTTATGTAAACGATTCAAAGAAACTGAGTCCGGAATTAAGAGCACGTCTTTATGACGAAATAACAAAAAAAGCCGTAAGCTACGGTATAGGAATTGTTTCGCATACGGAAATCGACAGAATCAATATTTTACAGGCAACATACGAGGCAATGAGAATTGCGGTGTCAAAATTAAATCCAATGCCAAATCTTCTTTTAAACGATGCCGTGAGAATTCCCGGTATTGATATTCGCCAGGTTGATATAATAAAGGGCGATGCAAAATCGCTTTCAATTGCTGCTGCAAGCATAATGGCAAAAGTTACGAGAGACAGGATAATGACGGAGTTTCAGGATAAATATCCCGAATATAATTTTAAATCAAACAAAGGATACGGCTCAAAGGAGCATATTGACGCAATAAAGAAATACGGACCATGTGAAATACATAGGCAAAGCTTTATACAGGGGTTCATTTAAAACGGAGCTTTTGATGGAAGAAGAAATTAAGAAAAAAACTGCCGTTGCGCTCGAATATGAAAAAGGGGATCAGGCACCGCGCATTACTGCGTCGGGGCACGGGTTTGTTGCGGAAAAAATAATAGAAACCGCGAAAAGCGCAAAGGTGCCGTTACATAAAGACGAAAGACTTGCGGAAACTTTGTCGGGGTTAACTATCGGCGAAAGTATTCCGGAAGAACTTTATTCTGTTGTTGCGGAAGTCCTTGTCATGGTTGACAGAGCTGAAAATAAGCTGTAAAAGGCGGAAGGCAAGCTAAAGGCGGCTAAAAACCAAAAAATAATAATTTAAGGGGAATTGATGGATACAAGGTATTTGGGAAGAAAAGGGGAAGACTTGGCCGCAAATTATATTGTTTCACACGGCGGAATAATACTTGCCCGCAATTTTTTCTTTAAGGGCGGAGAAATAGATATTGTTGCGAAGGACAGATTTTTTAACGAGGATTATATTTGTTTTATAGAAGTAAAGGCAAGGAATTCTGACAAAAACGGATATCCGGAAGAAGCAGTGACGCTTGCAAAGCAAAAGAAAATAATTAAGGGCGCATTGTTTTACCTAAATTATAAAAAAATCGGCATGAATGTGCCTATGCGCTTTGATGTTGTAAGTATTTTGGATAATGAGGTAAAGTGGATTAAAAATGCATTCACAATGTAGGAAACAGGTTATAAAAAGTATAGTATCGGGCTCGATTGCCGAGGAAATGGAAATCGAAGCGGGAGACGAACTTATAAGCATAAACGGGACCCAAATAAATGATATTTTTGACTATGAATTTTTGTGCGCCGATGAAAATCTGACCGTTGTCATAAGAAAACCGGATGGCGAAGAATGGGAGCTCGACATCGAAAAGGAAGAATCGGAAAGTCTCGGCCTTGAATTTGAAGAAGGAATAATGGATGAGTATTCGTCCTGCAGAAATAAGTGCATTTTTTGCTTTATCGACCAAAATCCCAAGGGAATGAGAACGCCAATTTATTTTAAGGACGATGATTCGAGACTTTCATTTTTGTCGGGATATTATTGCACTCTTACAAATATGAAGGATAAGGATTTGGACCGCCTTATAAATTACGGCATGTCACCGATAAATATTTCCGTTCATACCACAAATCCGGAGCTTAGATGTAAGATGCTAAACAACCGCTTTGCGGGAAAAATTCTTGATCAGATGACAAAGCTTTACAAGGCGGGCGTTCAGATGAACGGGCAAATTGTGCTTTGCAAGGGATATAATGACAAAGAAGAGCTTGACAGAACAATAAACGATCTTTCGATGTATATCGGTCAAATGAAGAGCGTTTCGATTGTTCCCGTGGGGCTCACAAAATACAGGGAAGGCTTATGTCCGCTGCTTCCCTTTAATAAAGAGGATTCGATTTATCTTATAAAGCAGGTGGAAAGATTTCAAAAAAAATTCCTTGCGGCATTCGGAACAAGATTTGTTTATGCAAGCGACGAATGGTATTTGAAGGCTGAACTGCCGATCCCCGCGGCAGACGAATACGAAAATTATCCCCAAATCGGAAACGGTGTCGGGATGATAAGGCTTCTTAATTACGAAGTTGACGAGTGCCTTTCTAAATTAACGGGAGACGAAAGAAGCACGGAAATTTCTCTTGCGACGGGAACGCTTGCATATCCGACAATATGTGAGCAGGTAAAGAAGATTAACAAAAAGTTCCCAAATATCAAGGTACATATTTATCCCATTATCAATAATTTTTACGGAGAAAATATTACAGTTGCCGGATTGCTCACGGGATGTGATATAATTGAACAGTTAAAGGGGAAAACTCTCGGGAAAAAGCTTCTCCTGCCGTGTGCGCTTTTAAAAGACAAGGAAACGGTTTTGCTTGATGATGTGAAAGTTTCGGATATTGAAAAATCTTTACAAATAAAAATCGCTATAGTAAAATCCGAAGGTAGCTTTCTTGTGGAGGAAATAATAAATGGCTAAACCCATAATTGCAATAATAGGACGTCCGAATGTCGGAAAATCAACGCTTTTTAACGCTCTTGCGGGCGAAAGAATATCAATCGTAAAGGATACGCCGGGCGTAACAAGAGACAGGATTTATGCGGACATAACATGGCTTGACAGACAATTTACCGTTATAGATACGGGTGGAATCGAAGAAGACTCAGGCGACAATATGCTTAAATACATGCATGAGCAGGCAATGGCTGCAGTTTCCGCAGCCGATGCGATAATATTTGTTGTTGACGTCAAAACAGGACTTGTCGATGCCGATTTTTATGTTGCGGATCTTTTACGCAAATCCAAAAAGCCTGTTGTTCTTTGCGTAAATAAGGTAGACGATTTCAAAAAATTTGTAAATGACACATATGAATTTTATAATCTCGGAATCGGAGAACCGATGCCTGTATCATCCGTAAACAGGCTGGGATTCGGTGAACTTTTGGATAAAGTCACCGAAATCGTGGGTGAAGGCGCGGGGACAGCTGAAGAAGATTCACGCCCCAAGGTTGCGATTGTCGGAAAGCCGAATGTCGGAAAAAGCTCGATTATAAATAAGCTTCTCGGCGAAACCCGTGTGATTGTTTCGGATGTTGCGGGAACAACGCGCGATGCCATCGATACCGTAGTCAAATACAACAATAACGAATATGTCTTTATCGATACGGCGGGACTAAGACGTCATTCCAAAATAAAAGAAGACATAGAGCATTTTATGATGGTAAGAACAGTTGCGGCCGTTGAAAGAGCGGATGCAGTTGTAGTTGTGATAAGCGCGACGGAAGGAGTTACGGAACAGGACGCAAAAATCGCGGGAATTGCGCATGACGCCGGAAAAGGCATTATAGTTTGCGTGAACAAATGGGACGCACTTACCGACAAGGACGACAAAACAATTTACAAAATGACCGAAAAAATAAAGCAGGTGCTGTCATTTATACCTTATGCGGATATTATATTTGTTTCGGCTCTCACGGGACAACGCTTAAACAAGCTTTTTGAGCGGATTGAGGTCGTTATTCAAAATCAGAATCTGCGTGTGGGAACCGGCGTCTTAAACGAAGTTCTGACGCAGGCGGTGGCATTGCAGCAGCCGCCGTCCGACAAGGGCAGACGTCTTAAAATTTATTACATTACACAGGTTTCGGTAAAACCGCCCACGTTTGTAATATTTGTAAACGACAAAAAACTCATGCATTTTTCGTATACAAGGTATATCGAAAACAAGGTTCGTGAAGCTTTTGGATTTTCGGGAACATCGCTTAAATTTATTATCAGAGAACGTAACGAAAACGAAGTATCGTAAAAGAGGCACCGGTATGTTTAAAGATTATTTTGTACTGCAAATTATTTTCTGTGTTGTTATAGGATATTTCTTCGGTATATTTTCATCCGGTTATTTTATCGGAAAAATATATCATGTTGACGTTAAATCAAAAGGAAGCGGAAATCTCGGGACAACAAATGTCTTAAGAGTTGTGGGACTTAAGGCGGGGCTTATCACGCTTGTTATTGATCTTTCCAAAACAATTATTCCGATGATGCTTGTGAGATATGTTTTTTTTCCAGAATATGCTCCGATGTCCGATATAAATCAGCTTCTTGTGCTTTATACGGCTCTCGGATGCGTATGCGGACATCTTTATCCCTTTTATCTTAAATTCAGGGGAGGAAAAGGAATCGCATGTATGGGAGCATGCATGCTGATATATGACTGGAAGCTTGCGGCAATAGGGCTTGCAATTTTTCTTTCTGTGCTTTTTATTACAAGATATATGTCACTTGCCTCACTTACCGCATCGGTGCTTTTTCCGGTATATGTGGGAATTACGTCACACGGAAACATACATATGATTATAGTTACCGTTTTGTTTACGATTTCTGCTTTCTACAATCATAGACAAAATATTGTGAGACTTATTCATCATAACGAAAATAAGCTTACGATCAAGAAAAAGGAAAAATAACGGAGAAAAAAATGAAAATAACCGTAATCGGTGCCGGCACATGGGGAACGGCACTTGCAATTTTGCTTTCGTCAAACGGACATAATGTAAGTCTTGTTGGCTTTAACGAAGAAAAGATAAATGCATATATTCGTGACAGAAGGACGATAAAAAATCTTCCGGGTGCAATAATTCCGGATTCTGTTTTTTTGGCCGCAGATTTACGGGAAGCTTTGGCCGAAGGCAATGACATAATTGTCATTGCCACGGCCTCAATTTATGTAAGGGAAACCGCACGACTTATTGCGCCATATATTGCTCCCGGACAAATAATTGTAGATGTTGCAAAAGGTATCGAAGAAAATACGCTTTTTACTATGTCGGAAATTATAAGATCCGAAATTCCGGATGCCCAAATTGCTGTTATGTCGGGGCCTACTCATGCGGAAGAAGTGTCGGTGCATATTCCGTCTACAATTGTAGTTGGCGCAAAAAGCAAAACAGTTGCGGAAACTGTTTGTGATGCGTTTATGAATGATTATTTCAGGGTTTATACAAGTCCCGATGTGACGGGAATCGAACTCGGCGGGTCACTCAAAAACGTAATTGCGCTTGCGGCGGGCGTTACCGACGGGCTGGGATTCGGGGACAACACGAAGGCAGCGCTTATTACGAGAGGAATTGCCGAGATTACAAGGCTTGGGATTGCAATCGGAGGGCGTCCCGAAACATTTGCGGGACTTTCGGGAATCGGTGACTTAATTGTTACATGCACGAGCACGCATTCCAGAAACAGAAATGCCGGATTTCTTATAGGACAGGGAAAAAGCGTAAAAGACGCAATGAAAGAGGTAGGTCAGGCGGTTGAAGGCGTATACAGCGCAAAAGCGGCTTTTGCTCTTGCCAAAAAATATAACGTAAACATGCCTATAACGGAACAGGTAAATTATGTATTGTTTTCCGAAAAATCGCCGAAAGAAGCCGTTTTTGATCTTTTTACGAGGGACAAAAAGACTGAAAACGAAAATCTGGTTTGGGAAAATTAAATGAATGAATTAATTTTACGGGAGAAAAAAATACGGAGAAGACACTTATGAAGAAGAGCTTAAAAAAATCAAGAAGAAAGATGAATAAATCCCATCCTTTAAAAGTTCTGTTAAAAGTTGTTTTGTCGCTTTTGGGTTTAGTTATTCTTTTGGCTGCGGGTTATATGGGATATGTTGTCTTAAAATATAAGAGAATTCCCGATAATGTTGCGCTTGCGGCGGAATTTAATACTGAATTTAATTCGGGAGAAAACGTTAAAATAAATAAGGAATATTCTGTTCTGACCAACAATCTCGGATTCGGTGCCTATTCGTACGATTTTGATTTCTTTATGGACGGCGGAACAAGATCCTGGGCAATGTCTAAGGACGATGTTTACGAAAACTTAAACGGCGAGTTAAACAAACTTACGAGCCTCAACCCCGATTTTATGCTTTTGCAGGAAATAGATACGGATTCGACAAGGTCTTATCATATAAACGAGCTTGAATTCATAAATTTGCTTCTTCCCGGGTATTCATATACTTTTGCTTATAATTATTATGATTCGCCTTTCTTTATTGTTCCGCTCACAGAGCCTCACGGAACAATGAATGCCGGACTTGCCACATATTCAAAATATACGATTAAAGAGGGCTTAAGACGTAGCCTTACGATAATGAATTCGTTTTCAAAGTTTTTTGATCTTGACAGATGCTATTCGATTACAAGAATCCCCACGGAAAGCGGAAAAGAGCTTGTGATTTTTAATGTTCACTTATCCGCATACGGCTCTGACGACAGTGTCCGCGAAGGTCAGACGACAATGCTTTTTAACGATATGCTTTCGGAATATGATAAAGGAAATTATGTGATCTGCGGCGGTGATTTTAACCATAATTTATCGCTTGCGGAAGACACGGACGCAGAATTTTCTTCATGGGCATATCCGTTTCCGAGAAGTTCCGTTCCCGAGCATTTTGCGCTCGCGATGGATTTGTTCGGTGAGGATTTTAAGAATAATTTGCCGATGTCGTGCCGTGACTGCGACGAGCCTTACGAAAAAGGACATACGACGGAATATATTGTTGACGGCTTCATTGTTTCCGATAATATTACGGTTACGTCATATGACATTTTAAACACAGGTTATCTTTATTCGGATCATGAGCCCGTGTATATGACATTTCTTCTTAATTGATTCAGGAATTAAATGTAAAACAGAAAATATCAGTAATTTAAAGGGAAAAGCATGGAATGGATATTTTTCTTAAGTCTGTTATTTATGTTCCTTATCGGAAAAGGCATATAC
>CAVJHK010000023.1:18264-29162 GCA_963649295.1 Lachnospiraceae bacterium
GACGTAGTTTCAGTACAAAAACATTAAACAAAATAAGAAGGGAATACGGAACGCTTCGTCATTTAAGTGAAGAAGACTATGTTCCCGCATTTCTCACGGATTATTTTAAAAGTAAAAAAATTACGTTTGTGATTGATGACATTACCGCAAACGATTTGTCTTTTGATGATATTTTTTTGATGCTTGATAAAACAATATCGGGACCTGGAAGCGAATACCTTTATTTATTGTTAAGGACTCCGGATTTTAATCCGGAAGTGTTAAAAAAACGTGAAGACTTAATCGAATTTTTTTCGCATAATAAGGAAGCACGGGAAAAGACGCTTCTTGCGATGTCTTTTTCAAAAAAGTCCAAAAAGATATCTTATTTTTCGTGTACCGATTTATTTGAAAAATCCGATATCGGTAGCGGCTTTAAACACTGTATCTGCATAGCGATACTGCTTTTAAGCATAATTTTTGCATGTGTTTTTAAAAGCGCATTGTTTATAATGCTTCCCATAATTTCCGTATGTGTCAATATGGTAACGTATTTTGCGGACAAGTCCAAAATGTCAAATTACATTTATGGGATGAAATGCGCTCTTATGATGATAAAAGCGGGTGAAAAAATCGTTATGACGGATTTTCCCGAATTAAAAGAAGAAATTGACATATTAAAAGAGTGCAATAAAAAATTAAGCCCTTTAAAGCATGCAGCATGGGCGATAAATACGAATGTGTCGGGAGATTTGCTTTCGATTTTTTTGGATTATGTCAATATGATTTTTCATTTTGATTTAATTTCTGTATCGCGTGCGATAAAATGTGCGGGAGAAAACGAAGAAACGCTTGTTAAACTGTTTGAAACGATCGGGGCACTTGACGCGGTTATTTCAATATGTAATTTAAGAGCGTCCTCTTATAAAACCTGTGTTCCGGAGATTGATGCAGGCAATAATTTTGAATTTGCAAACGCATACCATGTTTTATTAAAAAATCCCGTTCCCGTATCTTTATCGGAAAATAAAAACATACTTTTGACAGGCTCAAACGCTTCGGGAAAATCGACGTTTTTGAAGACGGTTGCGACAAATGCGATCTTTGCGCAAACGATTCATACGTGTTTTGCGGATGAATTTAAAATGCCTTATTATAAAGTAATTTCAAGTATGGCATTAAATGACAGCATTATTCTCGGAGAAAGTTATTATATTACGGAAATCAAGGCTTTAAAGCGCATAATTGACGAAGATACCGATATTCCGGTACTTTGCTTTGTGGATGAGGTTTTGAGGGGCACAAATACCACGGAAAGAATTGCGGCGCAGACCGCTGCTCTTAAATTTCTCGCAAAAAGTAACCATAAAGTCTTTGCGGCGACTCACGATACGGAGCTTACGGGACTATTAAAAGTATACTATGAAAATTATCATTTTGAAGAAAGCATAAATAACAATAACGAGATTACCTTTGACTATATGTTAAGACAAGGCCCTTCAACTACGAAAAATGCGATTTTGATGCTTAAAGCATACGGATATGACCAAAAAATAATAAATGATGCCGTGTATATGTCTGATTATTTTACAAAAAACATGACATGGAATATACCGGAGGATTAACTCACAATGGAAGTAAACATAAAAGATGTTTCGCCCATGATGGCAAAATATCTTGAAACAAAGGAACAATATAACGACTGTATTTTGTTTTACAGACTTGGCGACTTTTATGAAATGTTTTTTGATGACGCACTTACAGCGTCAAGAGAATTGGAACTCACGCTTACGCAAAAATCATGCGGGCTTACCGAAAAAGCGCCGATGTGCGGGATTCCTTATCATGCCGTTGAAAATTATCTGGACATAATGGTTCAAAAGGGATACAAGGTCGCAATTTGCGAACAGGTTGAAGATCCGCGTCAGGCAAAAGGACTTGTAAAGCGTGAAGTCACAAGAATAGTTACGCCGGGTACAAATTTAAATCAGAATATAGGAGATGCGTCACATAATTATCTTATGTGCATTGCTTATGTTGACGGAGAATTCGGGCTTTCGTCCGTTGATGTTTCGACGGGAGAATTTTTGGTTACTGAGGTAAATGAGCTTACGGACGCACTCGATGAAATAACGCGTATTTCACCGTCCGAAATAATATGCAATTCTTCATGTATCCTTTCGGGAATAGATCTTGAGAAGCTCAAAGAAAGGTCAAACATATTTATTACGATTCTCGAAGACAATTATTTTGACGAAGAAGAATGCGAAAAATTACTGTGCGGTCATTTTAATAAAGAAAGCACAGACGACCTTGTGCAAGGAATTACTATCGGAAAACTTGCGAGCGGAGCGCTTTTTAAATACCTTTGCGAAACCCAGAAAAATTCGCTGCTTCATATTACGAGACTCGAAAAATATATTGTCGGAAGATATATGATAATCGACAATTCCACACGCCGCAATCTTGAACTTACGGAAACGATGCGGGATAAGGAAAAGCACGGCTCACTTTTCGGAATACTCGACAAAACCAAAACGGCAATGGGCGCGAGACTTTTGAAGAATTTTATAGAACAGCCGCTCATAAAAAAGAATGACATAAATATGCGTCTTGACGCAATAAGTGCTTTAAACGAAAATGCGTTAAACCGAGAGGAACTGATTGAATATCTTGATGCAATTTATGACCTTGAGCGCTTAATGAGCAAGCTTTCGTATAAAACGGCAAATCCCCGCGATATGATTGCACTTATGACATCGTTAAAGGTGCTTCCGTTTATTAAAGAAAATATCAAAGAATACAAAGCCGGTTTTTTTAAGCAAATGTATTCGGAAATCGATGAATTAAAAGATGTTGCGGAGCTTATTGAAGACGCCGTTGCGGATGAGCCTCCGATAAATATAAGAGAAGGCAACATAATAAGACAAGGGTATAATGCGGAAGTTGACAGATTAAGGCGTGCCAAAACCGACGGCAAAACATGGCTTATGGAGCTTGAGGTTAAGGAAAAGGAATCAACGGGCATAAAAAATCTGAAAGTCAAATATAACCGTGTTTTCGGATATTATTTTGAAGTGACGAATTCGTACCTTGACCTTGTGCCGAAGGAATGGATAAGAAAACAAACGCTGACGGGCGGTGAAAGATATACAAACGAAGAATTGAAACGTGTCGAAGAGGATATTTTGGGGGCGGAAGACAGACTTACTTCGCTTGAATACAACCTTTTTGACGAATTGCGCGACAATGTCGCAAAAGAAGTATTACGTATTCAAAAGACGGCAAGAATAATCGCATATATTGACGTTATGTGTTCGCTTTCGGTTGTTGCATGCAGGAATAATTTTACAAGACCCGAAATCACAGACGACGGAGTTATCGACATAAAGGGCGGCAGGCATCCGGTTGTTGAAAGCGTTTTGAAAAATGATCTCTTTATCGAAAATGATGCGTTTCTTGATAACGACGAGCACAGAATTGCGATAATAACGGGCCCCAATATGGCAGGCAAGTCTACATATATGAGGCAAAATGCCCTGATTGTTCTTATGGCGCAAATGGGATCTTTTGTGCCTGCGGAATCGGCCAAAATCGGAATATGTGACAGGATATTTACGAGAGTCGGTGCGTCAGACGACCTTGCGAGCGGTCAATCGACATTTATGGTTGAAATGAACGAGGTTGCAAATATATTAAAAAACGCAACGAAAAAAAGCCTTTTGATACTTGACGAAATCGGACGCGGAACAAGCACCTATGACGGACTGAGTATTGCCTGGGCGGTTGTTGAATATATTGCGGATGTTAAGCGTCTCGGCGCAAAGGCGTTGTTTGCGACTCACTATCATGAGCTAACAGAACTTGAGGGAAGGCTTAAGGGCGTAAAAAACTATTGCATAGCCGTTAAGGAACAGGGCGACGGAATTATTTTCTTAAGGAAAATAATAAGAGGCGGTGCGGACAAGAGCTACGGAATTCAGGTTGCACGTCTTGCGGGGCTGCCCGATGAGGTACTTAAAAGAGCAGAAGAAATTTCGGAGGAACTTGTCAAAAATGACATAATCACGGAAGATATTTTTGATACTGCCTTGCATACCGAAAAGAAGCAGAAGAAAAAGGATGCGGGAACGGATTTTGTCGGGCAGATGTCTTTATTTGAAGAACAAACGGATGAAGAAACGGATGCTTCGCCGGAAATCAGCATTGAAAAATATAAAGAAGTGATAGAAGACTTAAAATCTCTTGATATTCATACAATGACACCGCTTGATGCAATGAATGCGCTGTATCGTCTTAAGGAAAAATGCAAATGATCAATATTCTTGACAAAAATACGATAAACAAAATAGCTGCGGGAGAAGTGATCGAGCGTCCCGCGTCGGTTGTGAAGGAACTCGTCGAAAATTCGCTTGATGCGGGAGCCGCAAACATTACCGTTGAAATAAAAAACGGCGGTCTTACCCTTATCAGAATTACCGATAACGGAAGCGGTATTTTGAGGGATGACATAAAAAAGGCATTTTTAAGCCATGCCACAAGTAAGATTAAGTCGGCGGAGGATTTGACAAGTGTTAAAAGCCTCGGCTTCAGGGGAGAAGCGCTTCCGAGCATCATGAGTATTGCACGTGTTGAGGTACTTACCAAAACAAGCGATGATTTTCTCGGCACAAGATACCAAATCGAGGGCGGTGAAGAAAAGGCTTTTGAAGAGGCAGGGTGTCCGGTCGGCACAACCATTCTTGTGAAAGATATATTTTTTAATACGCCCGTCAGACGGAAATTTTTGAAAAGTCCGACTACGGAAGCCGGATATATTACGGAAATTGTGGAAAAACTGGCTCTCAGCCATACCGATATTTCGTTTAAGCTTATAAGCAACAATAAGGTCATACTTCATACTACGGGAAGCGGCAAATTATCGAATCTGTTTCTTGAAATTTACGGACTTGACATCGCAAAGGCGCTTATCGATATACGTGAGAGTGATTTGGGGAACAAAATAATTGTCACAGGCGTCGTTGCAAAGCCTTATATTTCAAGAAGTACAAGAGATTATGAGGCTTTTTTTGTAAACGGAAGAAGCGTTAAGTGTAAGATATTGCAAAATGCGCTTGAAGACGCATTTAAGGGATATATGATGGGGCACAGCTTCCCGGTTGCGGCAATTTATCTTGAGATGCCGCTTGATATGGTCGATGTAAATGTTCATCCGTCAAAACTTGAACTCAGATTTTCCGATAACGACCTTGTATATAAAACGATATATGATGCCGTTCGCAATGCATTGACCGGCAAAAACATGATTGTTACGGGTGTTTTAAAGGATAATGCAGACATAAAAAAGGAAAAAGAAGAAAAAAAGGAAATGTTAAATTCCGTTCATATTCCCGAGCCCTTTGAACAGGAAGTGTTAAGGGATGTTATGCCGATTATTGCGGGTTCTCCGGACTATAACGGATCAAAAAAAGAAAATACGCTTTCAAAAACGACGGCGGAAATGTATGTAACGGCAAATAAAGAGGAATATAAAGAAGAACTTAAAGAGAAAAATAAAACCGGGATTGAACCGGAAATCAATCAGGAAACAGATATTGAATCAAAGGATAAATTCGTAAACAATCCGAAAATCGACCGGGAAATAAATTTGAAAATCAATCAGGAAATCAATCCGGAAATCGAGAAGTGTATTGATAACGAAATCGATAAGAAGGATATTTTTGCTGCTCAGTTTTCCGTGCAGGAAGAATTGCCGCTTGACTTATATAAGGCGGAAAAGACGCCCGCCGCAAAAGATAATTTTAAGCTTATCGGACAGGTATTTAAGACATATTGGATAATCGAAATGGGAAATACCATGTTTATGATCGATCAGCATGCGGCTCACGAAAAAGTCCTTTTTGAAAAAACAATGAAGAGATTTCGCGAAAAAAAAGAAACTCTTACACAAAGCATAATGCCGCAGATTATTTCGCTTTCCGAGCGTGCGGCGGAAGTTTTGCAAAAAAACATCCGTGAATTTGTTAATTTCGGGTTTGATATAGAGGAGTTTGGGCCCAAAGAATTTAAAATAAGCGGTGTTCCGGCAGATCTTGTAAATGTCAATCCGGATGAGGTTTTTAATGAAATTTTGGCATGTCTTATGGCAGAAAGAAGTGCCATGTCACCCGAAACAATCATAGACAGGATTGCGACAATATCCTGTAAGGCTGCGGTAAAAGGAAACAATACGTTGTCATTTGCGGAAGCGGAAAAACTGATTGCGGAAATGCTTACACTCGAAAATCCTTATCATTGTCCGCACGGAAGACCGACGACGATATCAATGACAAAGGATGAGCTTGAAAAGAAATTTAAGAGAGTACTTTAATGAATAACAAACTTGTTATTATTTCCGGACCGACGGCGGTCGGAAAAACAAAAATATCCGTGGAACTCGCAAAGAGAATAAACGGTGAAATAATTTCGGCGGATTCGATGCAGGTATACAAAAATATGGATATAGGAACGGCCAAAATTACGCCGGAAGAAATGCAGGGTATTCCGCATTATTTAATCGATATTCTGGAGCCGTGCGAGGATTTTAATGTTGTAACATTCAAAAATCTCGCAAGCGAAAAGATAAGAGAAATCGAATCGCGTGACAGGATTCCGATAGTTGTGGGCGGAACCGGATTTTATATACAGGCGCTTCTTTATGACATTGATTTTACGGATAACGACAATGACATGTCATATCGCTTGGAGTTAGAGAAAATTGCGGCTGAAAAGGGAAATATAGTACTTTACGATATGTTAAAATCGTGTGATCCGGAAGCGGCGGCAGCGATTCACCCAAATAACGTAAAACGTGTCATACGTGCTCTTGAATTTTACAAAAAAAGCAATATTAAAATTTCGGAACACAATAAGACGGAAAGACAAAAAAAATCTCCTTATGACGCAAAATATTTTGCCTTGACCGATAAACGCGAAAACATATATCAAAATATAGAAAAAAGAATCGATTTGATGCTTGATGCGGGTCTTGTTGAAGAAGTGAAAGGCTTGCTTGATAAAGGAATTTCAAGAACCAATACCGCAATGCAGGGACTCGGATATAAGGAAATCGCCGCATATTTAAACGGAGAAATGAGTCTTTGCGAGGCAATTTATGTGTTGAAGCGCGATACAAGGCATTTTGCGAAAAGACAGTTAACGTGGCTAAGGCGTGAAAAAGACGTAATCTGGTTTGACAAGTCAAAAATGACGGATGAGCAAATTTTAAATGATATGATAAGCGAAATAAAAAAGGAAAAAGGTGATATAAATGCTTAAGGAAATTTATGAGAATCTCGGAATAAGTGCGGAATTGCTTGATTTTTCGGACAAAATAATTGATTCCCTAAAGGAAAGATTTGAAATAATCGACAGAGTGGCTGAATATAACCAAATGAAGGTTATAAGCGCAATGCAAAAAAACAGGCTTTCGGAAATGCATTTTGCGGCATCTTCCGGATACGGCTACAATGATGCGGGAAGAGAAACGCTTGAACAGGTTTATGCGGATGTTTTTCATGCGGAAGCGGCACTTGTGCGTCCTCAAATCACATGTGGCACACATGCGCTTACAATTGCACTTTCCGCGAATGTACGTCCGGGAGACGAAATATTTTCCCCTGTCGGAAAGCCCTATGATACGCTTGAAGGCGTTATCGGAATAAAGGAGCAAAAGGGAAGCTTAAAGGAATATGGTATAACTTATGCGGAAGCGGGATTGTTACCGAACGGTGAATTTGATTTTGATACAATAAGAAAAAAGATAAATGAAAGAACAAAGCTTGTCACAATTCAGCGTTCAAAGGGATATGAGCCCAGAAAAACCTTGTCCGTAAAAAGAATCGGCGAACTTATTTCCTTTATTAAATCGATTAAGCCGGATGTTATTTGTATGGTTGACAATTGCTACGGAGAATTTGTCGAAAAAATTGAGCCGACGGATGTTGGAGCGGATATGTGCGTGGGCTCGCTTATCAAAAATCCCGGCGGCGGACTTGCCCCAATCGGCGGATATATTGCGGGAAGAGAAGAGTTGATCGAAAATTGCGCATACAGACTTACCGCACCCGGTCTCGGAAAAGAAGTCGGCGCAACGCTCGGGCTCAACAAGGATTTCTTTCAAGGACTGTTCCTTGCGCCCACGGTAACCGCAGGAGCATTAAAGGGTGCGATTTTTGCCGCAAACTTATTTGAAAGAAAAGGCTTTGAATGTGTTCCTGACGCTGCGGAATCGCGTCATGACATAATACAGGCGGTAAAACTTAAATCCCCCGCAGGCATGATTGCTTTTTGTAAGGGAATTCAGGGCGCGGCTCCGGTTGACAGTTACGTTATCCCTGAGCCCTCTGCGATGCCCGGGTATCACTCGGATGTCATTATGGCTGCGGGAGCGTTTGTGCAAGGCTCTTCAATCGAACTTTCGGCCGACGGACCACTTAATCCGCCGTATGAAATTTATTTCCAGGGCGGACTTACCTGGTATCATGCAAAGCTCGGAATTATGAAGGCAATGCAGGAAATGATAAATGCGGGACTTGTAGAAATATAAATATGCATTTCATGTCCGATGATTTGAAATCATCAAAAAGTTTTTTATTATGTTTATTATTTCAAAGATTTGTGATATGATATTAAATCAGAGAAAGCATTGCTTTGAGATATTTATTAATTGCGAAAATAATGATTTCTTATGATTTTATGACTTTTAAAACTCTTTGATAAATGGGTTTTTAGAATGTTTCGGAGGATAAAATGGCGGATATTGTTTCTCTCAAGGGAAATAAATACGGGCTTTCGGTATGCATTTCGGAAAATGCCTCCTTTGAAGAAATAAAAAAAGAAACGGCGGTTTGTTTCAAAAACGCTTCGGGAATGTTTAAAAACGAAAAAATCGCCATAGCCTTTGAAGGACGTATTCTTTCCGATGACGAAAAAAATGAACTTATCGATATTATAAAAGACAATTGTTTGCTTAATATCGTATGTATTATGGATTTTAACCATAAGACGGAAGAAATTTTTAAAAATGCGATTTTAAACGCAAAAAGCACCCGGGAGGCAGAAGAAAGTGCACTTGATGCCGAAAAGCCGATTTTTTCGGAAAAGAAAGAGACTTTTGGATTTGTTTCCGAAGATGAATTTTTAAACATACCGGAATCAGGCGAAAATCAGGACGAAAATATAAATTTAAGCCTGCCTTATGATTTTGACATGTCAAAAATTGCTCGTTTCTATAAGGGGAACGTCAGAAGCGGCATGGTAATCAATGAGGAAAGCAGTCTTGTGATTATCGGTGACATTAATCCCGGCGGTGAAATTTATTCGGGCGGAAATATCATAATTTTCGGAAGCCTCAAAGGAAAAGCCTTTGCCGGCGTAAATGGAAACCGAAATGCGTTTGTTTTTGCTCTCAATATGGAACCGATTCAGATTCAGATAGCGGATTTGCTTGGGCGGGCCGCAGACAAAAGAAGCATAAAATCAAATATTTCCGAGCATGAACCAAAGCTTGCGATGATAAAAGACAATTCAATCGCAATCGAGCTCGTTTCAAAAAAGGTTCTTAACGACATAACACTTTGATATTCTTGGAGGAATTAATTGATGGGTGAGGTTATTGTAGTCACATCCGGTAAGGGAGGAGTGGGCAAAACCACCACGACGGCAAATGTCGGTACCGGACTTGCAAAGCTTGACAAAAAAGTTGTTCTTATAGATATGGATATAGGTCTCAGAAATCTCGATGTTGTCATGGGACTCGAAAACAGGATAGTTTACAATCTTGTTGACGTTATAGAACAAAAGTGCAAAATCAACCAGGCATTCATAAAAGTTAAGGGATATTCAAACTTTTATCTTCTTCCCTGTGCACAGACAAGGGACAAAACATCCGTTTCTCCCGAGCAAATGAAGGAGCTTACGGATACACTCAAAAAAGAATTCGATTATGTAATACTTGATTGTCCCGCCGGTATTGAACAGGGCTTCAAAAATGCCATTGCCGGCGCAGACAGAGCAATCATTGTCACAACACCCGAGGTTTCGGCTGTACGTGACGCGGACAGAATCATCGGACTCCTTGATTCCAACGAAGTAAAGCATTATGATCTGATCGTCAACAGACTTCGTATGGATATGGTAAAGCGCGGTGAAATGATGTCAGCCGAAGATGTACTTGAAGTTCTTTCCGTAAATCTCATCGGAATAATCCCCGATGATGAAAATATTGTTGTTTCTACCAATACCGGAATTCCGCTTGTAGGCAACGATTCATTGGCAGGCAAGGCCTTTATGAACGTATGCCACAGAGTTATGGGTGAAGAGGTTCCTTTCCTCAACCTTGAAAAAAAGCAGGGATTTTTCGCCAAAATTTTTGGCAGGAAATAACGGGAGGGAGTAAGTCATGGGATTATTCGGCTGGAAAAGCAAAAACAAAACCTCAAAAAAGTCGGGGTCGGATGCAAAGAACAGGCTGAAGCTTGTTCTTTATTCCGAGCATCAGGGTTTGCCTCCTGAAACAATAGAGCAAATCAAAACCGACATTATTTCCGTTATATCCAAATATGTTGACGTAGATATAGAAAATTTTGACATTAAAATCTCTCCCGACGGGAAAGATGCGGGAAATAACGGACCTTCTCTTATGGCAAATATTCCGATCAAAGAAAAGGAAAAGATGAGAAGGTAAAAATTCACCTTTTGAAAGCGAGGTCTTTTTATGCAAATGAATATCGGTTTGGTTGCACATGATGCAAAAAAGAAGCTTCTTCAAAGTTTTTGCATAGCATATAAGGGAATACTCATAAAGCATAACCTTTTTGCAACGGGCACAACCGGAAGAATGATTGAAGAAGGTGTCGGACTTACCGTACATAAATACC
>CAVJHK010000024.1:0-28584 GCA_963649295.1 Lachnospiraceae bacterium
CCATTAAGAAAAAATAAATTTTATTAAAAAAATATTAAATTTTGTGATGGCAAATTACGTGCATTTTGGAAATTGCAAGTGCCGGTGTTATTAATATGAATGAATAAAATGATAAAAAATATTGATAAGCCATGACTAATGTGAATTAAATATTTACTAATTTTTTGTTTGTATTGCTTTCGTGCGTGATTTGAGAATGGTTTGGGCATAATCAAGTGAAGGCTTCGGAAATAATTTTAAACAAAGGATTTAAAAATATTTAAAATTCATAAGAGGAGAGAAATTTATGAACAAGAAGATTAAACGCGTGTTGTCAATGACATTGTGTTTGGCACTTGTTGCTGCGACGGCTGCCGGCTGCGGTAAGAAAACAAACGAAAACCCAGACGTTATTCAGGCTACATTCAAGCAGGCCGAATACAACACAACGACATCCGTAATGCCCAGCAACTGGAACGAGCTTACATACGCAGACAACAATGATACCCAGATCCTTAATTATATTCAATCATCGTTTTTTGATTATGATTATAAATTTGAAAATGATGAAAAATATAATGCGGACGGATCAATCAACAAGGATGCGATAGTTCCCGGTGCATATACCACAAATTATTCCGCAGCAACCAAGCTTGAGGATGTTACTTCAACGGTTGATGCAAAGTGGGGATATACGGATGCCCAAAAGGCCGAAGGCGGTTATGCGTGGAAAATCACACTTCGTGATGACTTAAAGTGGGATGACGGCACAAAGATTACGGCAGCAGACTTTGTATATTCAATGAAGCAGCAGCTTGACCCGGCTTTTATGAACTATCGTGCAAATACCTTCTACGACACGCTCATGCTCAAGAATTCAAAGAGATATTTCTTCCAGAATCAGGAAGCAACATATGAGTCTGTCGGAAGCGTCGGATTTGCTTCAAATGCAGATGCACTTGCCGCAGGCAAGACACTTTGCATAGACGTATACAGCTTCTATAA
This sequence comes from Lachnospiraceae bacterium, assembly GCA_963649295.1. Classification (GTDB taxonomy): domain Bacteria; phylum Bacillota; class Clostridia; order Lachnospirales; family Lachnospiraceae; genus RGIG3528. Next base: position 985 of record CAVJHK010000024.1, read on the forward strand.
TGCACAGGGCTATGTTGACGCAAACGGAAATGAGTGCCCTCAGTGGGTTGCTTATACGGACGAAACCGTTTGGGATACGGCAGATGCCTGGACATCAGGCACGGCTGTTGACGCATTCTCCGGTAAAATGCTCTGGGACGCTTATTTTGCGGCAGGCGCTGCATATTCGGGCTATGTTGAAGTAGGCGCCGATTATGAATCCTGGCTTGCTGTATATGTTGAAAATACAGACCGCAACGTATCGTGGGATTCTGTCGGCATTTATTCAATCGACAGCGAGAATGCCATCGTTGTATGCCTTGATAAGGCATATGCTTTTCTGAACAATGAAGGAGGCCTTTCTTATCTTGCGGCATATTATATGTCAAGCCTTCCTCTTGTACACAAGGAAAAATATGAAGCCTCAAAGATTGCTCCCGCAAACGGTGCAACACTTTGGACAACCAATTACAATTCCTCTCTTGCAACTACGGCAAGCTGGGGCCCTTACAAGCTCACACAGTTCGAAGCAGGTTCTCACTACAAGCTTGAAAAGAACGAGAACTGGTACGGCTGGAACATGGAACAATATAAGAACCAATATAACATTTCGGCAGTCAATTGCCGTAAGGTTGAAGAATTCTCAACAAAATGGATGGGATTCTTAAACGGTACTTATGATGACGCATCAATCCAGACAGAAAATGCGGCAGAATATGCAGATTCCAAATATGTTTACAACACCTCCACAGATACCGGTACGTTCGGCATGCAGCTTTACAGCAACTTAAATGTGCTTAAGACCAGCGGCAACAACAACGGTATCCTTGCTATCCTTGAATTCAGACAGGCATTCAACCTTGCACTCAACAGAAGCGACATTGTTGAAAAGATCTGGCCCGGCACAACAATTCCCTGCTTCGGTCTTATCAACAGCGCATATTATTATGACATCGAAAACGCTCCTACGCTTGAGGACGGCGGACAATACCGCAACACCAAGCAGGCTAAGGAAGGCGTTCTCAGAGCATACGGCTTCACCGAAGACGCAAACGGCAAGTGGACATCCGGCGATCTTAAAGAGCTTGAGCTTGACGAAGCATATGATTCACTTACAGGATACAATCCGACTCTTGCAAAACAGAAGATGCAGGAAGCAATCACCGAGCTTACAGCAAATGCCGAGAAATATGGCTATGATTCCACAAAGAATATCACTCTTATCTATGGTTCTTCCGTAGATAATGACAAGCAGAGATTCAGTGCAAATTATATTCAGGAGGTTCTTGACGATCTTACAAAGGGAACCGCTCTTGAAGATAAGATTGATGTCGTATTTGATGCATCTGCAGGTTCCGAATGGTCCAATGCATTCAGAACAGGCAAAACTCAAATCGGTTTTGGTTACGGCTTCTCGGGCAACGCATTTAACCCGTTCAATATTGTAGGCGCATTCGTTAACCCTGATGACGATCTCAACTATCATATGTATTGGGATACATCGGCAATCGACTTGACACTTACAATGCCCCAGGGCGATTATGAAGGTGCCGGTGAAACAATCACCATGAGTGTTCAAAACTGGTTCTTCTGCCTCAACGGACTTGCAGCAACCGAAAATCAGCCCAAGACTTACAACTGGGATGCAGGCTTTGCTCCCAATGAAGCAAGACTTATGATACTCTCCGCACTTGAAGAGATCACAATCAAGGAAAGCCGTTCCGTAATGCTTATTGCATCTTCCGGCGGTTCGTTCCTCGGCGCAAAATTCTCTTATTTTGAGGACGTTGAGAACGTATTCATGGGCTTCGGCGGAATGAGATATATGGTTGTAAATTATACGGATGCCGAATGGGCAGAGTATGTAAAGGCCAACAACAATGACCTTACAGAGGAATACAAGAAGTCAGAGTAATTTTTACTTGGCTGTATTATATTTCCCGAAAGGGAACAACATAATTTAGGCAATCGGCGGTGAGCCATTAGCTCACCGCCGATTTGTATATAAAGCAAAAATTTTAAAAAAAAGGTGCAAATATTTACATTCAACGGATTTGACATGTCAATGAACAATCATTAATGTATGAAATTCGTTGAAAAGTAAGCGTTTGACCAAAATGCTGTTAACCCGGAAAATAACAAAGCATAAGGAGAAAAACCTATGTACATGTTTAAATATGTAATGAAACGTCTGGGCTTGATGTTCTTCACATTTATAATTATTTTTACGATGTGTTTTGTTCTTATCAAGCTTTTGCCGATACCGACCAATGCACTTCCCGGTCAGGATCCCGAGATTATCATGAAAACTCTCGAGGGAAGAGGCTGGATCACCAATATCCAAAAGGGTGAAAACGGTGTTTACACTTATGATCGTGTTCCGATTATGATTCAATACGGAAATTACATCAAAAGAGTAATTACCGAAGGCGATTTCGGTATTGCGACGACATACGGCGAATATCTCAATATGAATTTGAGAGAGGTTTTTTTGACGCACCTTCCTCCGACAATTCTGATCAATATTTATTCAACTCTTATCGGTGTGCCGATCGGCCTCGGCCTCGGAATACTTGCGGCGCTCAAAAAGAACAAATGGCAGGACCAGGTAATAAACGTTATCATTATTTTGCTTATTTCTGTTCCGTCAATTGTGCTTGCACTCATGATTCAATATGTATTTTGCTTTAAACTCGGATGGTTTCCGATCACGATGTCGACAAGCAATGATTATTTTTCGCTTGAAGTATTTCGCTCGATGATCCCGGCCGTATTTGCACTGTGTCTTGGTTCGATTGCGGGATATGCGCGTTATACGCGTGCGGAACTTTCGGAAGTGCTGACGGGTGAATTTATGCTTCTTGCACGCACAAAGGGACTTACAAAGAATCAGGCAATTTTCCGCCATGCAATGAGAAATTCGATGGTTGTTATTTTTCCTTCTATTTTGAGTGAATTTGTATCGGTGCTTTCGGGCTCGCTTATTATCGAAAAAATGTTCGGAATCAACGGTGTCGGCGGACTTTATTTGAATTCGATTACGTTTCAGGATTATGATTTCTTTATGCTCTTGTCAGGCTTTTATACTCTTGTAAGCCTGACTGCCGGTATTGTTATTGATATAAGCTATGGTTTTATCGATCCGAGAATCAGAATGGGGGCAAAATAATATGACAAATAATACAAACAATATCCCCGATATTTCTGCAGATAAATTTAAATTTGCGACAGGTCGTGATTTGAAGCATGACAGCAAATTTGACACAAAGCCCATAAGCTACTTTGAAGGCGCATTTAAGCGCTTCAGCAAAAACAAAGGAGCAGTAGTTGGCGGCATTGTAATTGCGGTTCTTATTCTTTTTGCGATTATTGCACCCTTTTTCACTGCCTTCAAACCGTCATATTATGACATGGTATATGCTTATGTTACGCCAAAGTCAAAGCTTTTTTATAACAGTGGACTGGATTTTTGGGACGGCTATAAGGTTAAAAGCATAAATTATGTCGGCTTTATAAAGGACGTTGCACTTGAACAGGAAACGGGACGTGATATTATCAAGCGTGACGAATATAAAGTAAGTGAGGACGGCACCAATTATACTTACCGTTATGATACATATTACGGAGTGGGATTCGGAAAATACAAGGTAATTTCGCAGGAAGAATTTGACAATATCCAAGCCTACCAGCTTGAGACAGGTCGTCAGGTGCTTTATCCCGTGGTAAAAACCTCCGACAGGCCGACACTTGAAAAAAATAAATACGATGCAAATATTTATTATGTTGTTGAAGACAAAAAAGCATCGGTTGTTCGCCCAAAGCTTGACAAAGACGGAAATATTATCCCCAATTACTGGAAATATGAAGAGGGCTCGGCATCTTCATTGATCCCCGAATACAATTCACTTCGTATTGAGGGCGAAGACGGCATTACCGAAAACGGTACAACATATTATTATGCCTATGGCAGAAAGGTTGACGGCGGTATTGAGGTAAGAGCCGAATATTATGAATATTATACCTATACACATTCTCAGGTAAAGAAGGACGGAATTACGGAGCCTCTTTTCCTCTTCGGAACAACTGACACAGGTAAGGATATCTTTGCATGTCTTGCATACGGCGCAAGATTTTCGTTTGTCTTTGCAACGATTGTTGCTGCAGTAAACTTTGTTGTCGGCGTAATCTGGGGCTCGATTTCGGGATATTTCGGAGGCAGGGTCGACCTCTTCATGGAAAGATTTTCGGACATCCTGGGCTCTGTTCCCACGATGATTGTAATCACGCTCCTTAAATATCATATGGGCTCGTCAAGCCAGGTGCTTGTTCTGTTTATTGCATTCTTTGCAACGGGATGGATAGGAATGGCAGGCAGAACACGTATGCAGTTTTACAGATTCAAAAATCAGGAATATGTGCTTGCGGCCAGAACTCTCGGTGCAAGCAATTCAAAAATCATGTTTAAGCATATTTTCCCGAACGGACTCGGTACAATCGTTACAAGTGCCGCTCTTGTAATTCCTTCGATGATTTATTCCGAAACAAACCTTTCTTACCTCGGAATCATCAACCTTGAAGCGGGAAACACGACAAGCGTCGGCACACTCATTGCCGCCGGTCAGAAATCAATTATGGCGGGTGCAGGCTATGTTGCAATGTTCCCCTGTGTGTTCCTTGTTCTGTTAATGCTCAGCTTTAACCTGTTCGGTAACGGCTTGCGTGATGCACTCAATCCGTCACTCAGAGGCTCGGAGGATTAAGTATGGATAAAGAAATTAAGTTATCGGTAAACAATTTGAAGGTAAGTTTCCGTACCGACGCCGGCAAGGTACAGGCGGTGCGTGACATTTCGTTTGATCTGTACAAAGGTGAAACGCTTGCGATTGTGGGTGAATCGGGCTCCGGTAAATCCGTTACGTCCAAGGCAATCATGGGAATTTCTGCGGTAAATTCGATATATGAGGGTGGAGAAATCCTTTATGACGGCAAGGACCTGCTTCGTATTCCCGAAGAAGAAATGCATAAGCTTCGCGGTGACAAGATTGCAATGATTTTCCAGGATCCGCTGTCTTCGCTTAATCCAATCATGCGTATCGGCAGGCAGATTACCGAGGCAATGCTTCTCAAAAACAAAGCCGCACGCCGTGAGGGCCGTGAGGACTTTAACAGGATGCTTGCAACGGTACTTGAAAAAATCAAGGAAGCGCTTGCGGAAAACAATGACGGAAATATCCGGATAGAGGAAGTCGAAAAATATATTAAGACGTTTGACGATTTTAATATCCATGCGATCAAAATGGAAAACAGCTACAACGAATCGCGTACGGCTGCGGAAGAAATGATCACGGTCATCGAGGATTTTCTTTTCCTTACCGAAAAGAAGCAAAAGGTGGATGTGCCCACAACGCTTAAGAGAATCGAAAATTATCTGAAGCTTATCCGTGATAAATATTTTGTTTCGGGATATGCGGAAAAACTTAAAGATCATATTGCGTCATTGAATACTGCGCGGTCGATCGAAAGACAAAAGCTTACGACGGCTGACAAGGTTAAAAAATTTGTTGCGGGAAGCGCATACAAAAAAGAGGCTGCCGAAGAGACTGTTGAGACTCTTAAACGCATCAAGGCAACGGCAGAAGAGATGCTTGCGCGTCCGCATTATGACTTTTTCAGAATCGGTTATTATACCTTCAAGAATCCCGACAAGGATCTCAGTACGACGGATGCTCTAAAAGCCAATGAAATGGCATACAATTACTTAAACGAAGATTTTATGAATACCTTTATTGATTATGAAAGAATCGCCGTTAAATATTCGTTTGAGAAAACACACGAAAACAAGAAACATGCCGTGGAGGAATTAAAGAAGGCAAGCGAATTCTTTAAGGCGGGTAATTTTAATGAGCAAGAGGCAGAGGAAGTTTCAAAGAACTTAAACAAAGCCGTGCTTGCGTCAATCGATCCGCTTTCGGTTGTAAAGGACAGCATTGCATATACCTTCGGTGAAGCTTTTGAACGCGAGGTCAAAAAATATTTCTTCTATGTGAAGAACAATCCCAAGGAAGAAGCACGCTTTGCACGTCAAACGGCAAAGAGGGAAGCACTTCTTGCAAAAGGCAAAAACGTAACATGGAAGGTTGTTCCGCTGTCGGTTGTCGAGCCCGAAGATCAGATAAAGACTATTCTTTCGGTTATAAATCATTTGACCGAAAAGTTTGAGAAAGATTTAAAGACCGAAGAAAAGATTGATATCGATAAGCGTTGCATTGAAATAATCGATTATTTGAAGGAAAAGGCATCTCAGGTTGTTTACAAGCTTACAAAGCGTATCGCAAAAGAAAGAGCGATAAAGCTTATGGAAGAGGTTGGCATTCCCGAGGCAAGACTGCGTTACAGGCAATATCCGTTTGAATTTTCGGGCGGTATGCGTCAGCGTATCGTTATTGCGATTGCGCTTTCGGCAAATCCGGACATTCTTATTTGCGATGAGCCGACAACGGCGCTTGACGTTACGATTCAGGCACAGATTCTTGAGCTCATAAACCGCCTGAAGCGTGAGAGAAATCTTTCGATTATATTTATTACGCATGATTTGGGCGTTGTTGCCAATATGGCAGACAGAATTGCCGTTATGTATGCGGGCAAGATTGTCGAATATGGTACGGCTGAAGAAATTTTTTATGATCCCCGTCATCCGTATACATGGGCATTGCTCTCGTCCATGCCCGATCTTGATACAAACGAGAAGCTTGACGCAATCCCGGGCACACCGCCGAATATGATTTATCCGCCGGAGGGAGACGCCTTTGCCGCAAGAAACAAATATGCGATGGAAATAGATTATGAGATGCAGCCTCCGCTTTTTGAGGTTACACCCACACACTATGCGGCAACATGGCTTTTGCATCCGAATGCGCCTAAGGTTGAAATGCCGAAGACCATTACCGACCGTATAAGCAGAATGAAGGAAAGAGGAGGCAATTATGGAAAACAATAACGAAGTATTGTTGAAAGTGGATCATCTTTGCCAATATTTCCGGATGGGTCACAAGGATTTAAAAGCGGTTGATGATGTAAGCTTTGAAATAAAAAAAGGTGAGGCATTCGGACTTGTGGGCGAGTCGGGATGCGGCAAGACAACAACGGGACGCTCAATCATAAAGCTTTATGATATAACTTCCGGAAACATATATTTTAAAGGACAAAAGGTAAGTGCGGGAACACGTGCCTATAAGGATGCGATCACTTCCGCACGAAACGAGGCAAGGAAAAAGATAAGAGCACTTCGCTCCGAAAAGGATGTTACCGAAAGCAGAAAATCGGAGATTGAATCCGAAATTAAAAGGATAAATGAAGATTTGGGCCGTGTTGTTGACGAAAACAGGGCAAAAATCAGAGACGCAAAGGTTGACTGTAAGGAAGTGGACAAAAAATATTCCGAGACACGCCTCAATGCGCTTCATGCGGAATATGAAGAAAAATTTAAAAAAGCGGCAGGCGATCATGAGAAAACACAGGCTCTTGAAAAAGAATATAAGCAAAAATGCCGCATAGCAAAAAAGAGCAAGCTGATTACGGAAATCCAGATGATATTCCAGGATCCGATTGCGTCGCTTGACCCGCGTATGACGGTCAGAGACATAATTGCCGAAGGACTTATTATAAACGGCATGACGGATAAGGAACTGATTAACCAAAAGGTTTATGAAATCCTTGAAACCGTAGGACTTGTGCGTGAACATGCCGATCGTTATCCTCACGAGTTTTCGGGCGGACAGCGTCAGCGTATCGGTATTGCAAGAGCCGTAATCATGCAGCCCGAAATGATAATTGCAGATGAGCCCGTTTCCGCACTTGATGTGTCAATTCAGGCACAGGTAATAAATCTCTTAAATGACCTTCGCGAAAGCATGGGACTTACGATTTTGTTTATTGCGCATGATTTGTCAGTCGTAAAATATTTTTCGGACAGAATCGGCGTTATGTATTTTGGCAAAATGGTGGAGCTTGCGGATTCGGACGAGCTTTTTAATCATCCTCTTCATCCTTACACAAGATCGCTTCTTTCGGCTATTCCGCTTCCGGACCCGGTTTACGAAAAACAGCGCACAAGAATTACCTATAATCCCATTGCCGAGCATGATTATTCGGTTGACAAGCCTTCTTTCCGCGAGATTATTCCGGGACATTTTGTTTATTGCAACGATGCCGAAGAAAAAAAATATAAGGAATCGTTAAACTGATTTGCGGACGGTAAAGCATGAAACAGGAAACAAAAATAAAATTGTTAAGATACGGTATCTGTTTTGCGATTGCCTCGTTAATTTCCGTACTTGTGTTTTCGTCAAAAGGTTTTTTTGGTGATTCTGTTGCCGTAAACATTCAAATCCTTGCTGACGGCTTCTTTGTTTCGGGAATTTTGATGACGCTCTTTGCAGGGATGCTTTTTGTGAGCGGTGAAGGAGCACTTATCGGAATCGGATTTGTTATGCGGAATGTTATTCTCTCATTTATCCCAATGGGAAGGCAGAAACATGAATTTTATAAAGATTACCGCGAGAGAAAGCTGAAAACCATGCAAAAATCAAAGGATCACAGTGTAATTGTTGTGGGACTCGTGTTCTTGATTGTGGGAATCGTGTTTAATGTGATCTGGTATGTGAATTTTTATAATTCCGGGAGCTTAAGTGGTGTCATTTTAATTCACTGACGCTTAAATAATAAAAAAGCCAAAACTTTTATGTGAGCAGACAGCGGGGCGGATTACAAATACCTTTGATTTGCGGGAGAAGTTTTGGCTTTTTTTTGAATTATGTATCATCTGATAAAATTTGCCAAAAGCTGTAAAGTGTTTTATAATAACTTGATATATCAAATAAATTTGCGGTTATCGGAGGAAAATTTTATTATATGTGCGGAATAGTCGGTTTTACGGGAAAAAAAGAAGCTGCGCCGATATTGCTTACGGGACTTTCGAAGCTTGAATACAGGGGGTACGATTCGGCGGGACTTGCGGTGCGTGACGGTGAGAAGCCTGTCACCGTTGTAAAGGCAAAGGGATGTCTGTTAAATTTAAAGGAAAAAACAGATAACGGAAACGCTTTAAAGGGGACATGCGGAATAGGGCACACGCGCTGGGCAACACACGGCGAGCCGAGCGAGAGAAATGCACATCCTCATATATCGGGCGATACGGGCGAAAACGGAAGCGGCACTACGGATTCATGTGTTGTGGGCGTTCACAACGGCATTATCGAAAATTATACGGAGCTTAAAGAAAAACTCTGTAAACACGGATATACTTTTTACAGCGACACGGACACGGAAGTTGCAATCAAGCTTGTTGATTATTATTACAAAAAATATAAACTTGGCCCCATTGACGCAATCGCAAAGACAATGGTGAGGGTAAGGGGAACATATGCTCTTTTGCTTATGTTTCATGATTATCCCGGTGAAATCTGGGTAGCCCGCAAGGACAGCCCCATGATAATCGGAATTGCGGACGGCGAAACCTATGTTGCATCGGATGTTCCCGCTATCTTAAAATATACGAGAAACGTTTATTATATAGGAAATCTCGAATTTGCACGTCTTACCCCGGGAAATGCCATATTTTATGATTTAAACGGCGACGAGGTCAAAAAAGAGACAACAGAAATCAAGTGGGATGCGGAAGCAGCCGAAAAGGAAGGCTATGAGCATTTCATGATAAAGGAAATCCACGAGCAGCCGCGTGCTGTCAGGGATACGTTAAATTCTGTGATAAAGGACGGCAAAATCGATTTGTCGGGAGTGGGTTTAAGCGCAGATGAAATAAAGTCCTTTGAACAGATTTATATTGTTGCGTGCGGTTCGGCATGGCATGTGGGAGTGGCAGCGCAATATGTATTTGAAGATATGGCGGAAATTCCCGTAAGAGTTGAGGTGGCATCGGAATTTCGTTACAGAAAAATGCCTTTAAACCGCAAATCTCTTGTAATTCTTGTGAGCCAGTCGGGTGAAACCGCCGATACGCTTGCGGCGCTTCGCCTTGCAAAGGAAAAGGGCATAATGACACTTGCCGTAGTAAATGTTGTCGGAAGCAGCATCGCGCGTGAGGCGGACAAGGTGCTTTATACGCTTGCGGGCCCCGAAATTTCTGTTGCCACAACAAAGGCATACAGCGCACAGCTTTCTGCGATGTATGTGCTTGCGGTTGAATTTGCGCGGGTTCGCGGCAAAATCGACAAAGAAAAATATGATTATTACATTTCGGAGCTTGTTTCGATTCCCGATAAGATTCAAAAGGTGCTTGAGGACAAAGAACGCCTTCAATGGTTTGCCGCAAAATATGCGGGGGCGCATGACGTTTTCTTTGTGGGAAGGGGACTTGATTATGCAATTTCCCTGGAAGGAAGCCTTAAGCTTAAGGAAATCAGCTATATCCATTCCGAAGCTTATGCGGCAGGCGAACTTAAACACGGCACGATAAGTCTTGTTGAGCAGGGAACGCTTGTGATAGGAGTGCTTACTCAGAGTGAGCTTTATGAAAAAACTGTAAGCAATATGCTTGAATGCAAGAGCAGGGGCGCTTATCTTATGGGACTTACCACATACGGAAATTATGCGATTGAGGATAAGGTAAATTTTGCCGTATATGTGCCGAAGACAGACTCTCATTTTGTCGGAAGCCTTGCAGTTGTGCCTCTTCAGCTTATGGGATATTATGTTTCGGTTGCCAAAGGGCTTGATGTCGATAAGCCGAGAAATCTTGCAAAGAGCGTAACGGTGGAATAAGAGTGGCCTGGTAATAAGAGTTACCATGGAATAAGAGTGACCGGGTAATAAGAGTTACCATGGAATAAGAGAGCTTTATAGGTGCGTATTATAAATTTAAAACCCCCGGGGTGAATACACCGGGGGTTTTTTGGATAAAATTATTTCGTTTCTTTTTCCGTCAAATTAACCTTGATTGATTCGGGAATTCCCGAAACATTGACATTTTGATTGATTTTCGCGTCATATGTTTCAGCCTTCATGACTTCGGTCAAATCAAAGCCCGTCACTTCCCTGACGGATTCTATTGTCTTTGCAAGCACCTGCGGAACATAATTTCCCATTGTTCCGACGCCGGTTTCACCGCTTCCTCCGTCAATAATCGTAACTTTGTCGATTGCGGCAAGCGGCTCTGCGATTGCATGTGCCATTTCGGGAAGTGCTTTTATGACAAGTTCCATCATGGCTGCTTTTCCGTATTTTGCCATTGCTTCGGCTTTCTTTTCGAGAGCTTCGGCTTCTGCGATACCTTTTGCCTCTATTGACTTTGCTTCTGCTTCACCCACAGCCTGAATACCTGCGGCTTCCTGCTTCTTTGCATAAATTGCGGCATCGGCTTCGGCTTTTCTGGCCTCCGCATTTTTGGTACGTTCAAAGAGCTCGGCTTCCGCTTTCTTTTGACGTTCATAAAGATCGGCATCGGCGGTCTGGAGTCTTGCAAATTTTTCGGCTTCCGCTTTTTTCTTGATTTCTGCGTTGAGCGTCTGTTCCGTAACTTCTACGTCTTTTTTCTTTAATTCGATCTCGCGTTCCTGCTTTGCAATGTTTGCGTTGGCTGTTGCGATTTCGATTGTCTTACGCTGTTCCTGCTGCTGGATTTCGTAGGCGGCATCGGCTTCTGCCTTTTTGATGTCTGATATTTTTTTAAGTTCCGCTTTTTTGATTTCGTATTCGTTTTGCTTGATCGCGATTTCGGTGTCGGATGCGACACGTGCGTCGTTTGCAAGCTTTTTGGCATCGGCTTCGGCGATTGCGATGTCACGCTCGGCAAGAGCCTTTGCCACGGATGCGTCCTTTTGAATCTGTGACATGTTGTCCTGACCGAGAGCGTTGATCAAGCCCTGTTCGTCTTCTATCTTTTGGATGTTGCACGAGATGATTTCGATCCCGAGCGCATTCATGTCGGTCTGAGCCTTTGTTTGCACTTCGTCACCGAATTTTTTGCGGTCGGTGTTGAGCTCGCGCAGTGATACCGTTCCTATGATTTCACGCATGTTACCCTGCAATGAATCGGTGAGCGCTTTTATGATGTCTTCTTCCTTCATATTAAGGAAGTTTTTCATGGCAAGCTTTATTCCCTCCGAGTCGGATTTGATTCTTACTTTTGCGACGGCGTCTATGTCAACGCCGATAAAGTCGAGAGTGGGCACATAGCCGTTGGTCTTTATGTCGATCGAAATCTGTTTGAGAAGCAGGGTATCCTTTCTTTCGAGGAAAGGAATCATGATGCCGGCGCGTCCGATTAATATTTTTGGATTTTTACGGATACCGGATATGATAATTGCACAGTTCGGCGGTGCCTTAACATAGCCTATCAGGATGATGAGAAGAATAAGTGCAACCAAAATAGTGATGAGTAACGTCATAATAACCCCCTTTTTAAATGATATAAAGTGAAAATTGCGATTTAAAAGTTACCAAAATGTGAATAAAAAAACAAATGAAGCGCTTTTTTTGGTAACTTTGGTTTATTATAGCAAGCAGCAAAGTGCGGGTCAAGGAAAATGTGCGGTTGTTAGCGGAGGCAACGGGCGGGGGACCGATATTTCACTGATCCCCGCACTGCTCTTTTCTGAAAAGCTCATAGGACGGCTTCGGATTTCCGTACAAATCAGTTGAGCCGTGAATACGGCGGCGCATAATTCCTTCGCCCTCTTCTCCGCAATGGGTGCGGTAATCGTTTAGCGAAAACCACATATAACCGCAAATGCTCGGGAAAGTTTTGTACATTGAAAGCCTTTCTGTGAGTATTTCCGAGCGCCGTGCGTCTCCGCCCTTAAAAAACGGCTCACAAAGTCCGAATTCGCTCACAAAAAGCGGCTTATCGATTACTTTTTCGCATGTACGCTTCATATGGTCGTAAACTGAATCTGTTGGCTCCCAAAGCCCCAGATAATCATTCCACATCGCAATGTCACCATAAAGCGTTGCATCGTCCTTGTCGATGTTTTTGGTCATTGAGAGTGTATTTGAAACATAATTTACAAGCCTTCGCGAGTCTTTTGACTTAAAATATGAAATCATATCTTTTACATAATTTATTGTGGATATGGTTTCTGCGCCGAGCTCGTTTCCCACACCCCAGCAAACAATCGAAGGGTGATTACAGTGATAATAAATCATTTCGTCTGCCTGGGCTTTGGCAATTTTTGACTGAAGCAAGGTCGCTTCCTTGGGATACCCCCAATAGGGTATTTCTTCCTGCACCAAAAGGCCGTTTTCATCGCACCAGTCAAAGACAGAGTCGTCCTGCTGCCAGTGGAATCTTGTGAATACGCAGCCCGCACTTTTTAGTCTTCGCAAATATTTTTCGCTTATGTCAAGCGGCTCTGCCATGCCGAATTCGGGATCGGAGCCCGGCATCCATTCACAGCCCTTTAAATAAATCGGCTCGTTGTTTAAATATACCTTTTTGCCCTTTACTTCTATTTTTCTTATTCCTATCCTGGTTTCAAATATGTCTCCCGGCGTTTCTATCGTCATTGTATAAAGATTCGGACAATAACACGACCAAAGCTTCAAATCGGTAAAGGGAAGCAATAGTTCCCTTTCTTTGCCGGGAGCAGTCAAATCATCGGAAACGGATAAGTCGTCGGAAACGGACAATTCGTCGGAAGCATACGGTCCGTCAAATTTTTTTGAAAGCATTTTTTGCCCCGTTTGATAATCATACAGCGTTATGAGTGCGGGAAAAGCGGCATCTGTCTTGATATGCAATATTCCCTCCGCAAGAAAATTATCGATATTTTTTATTTCTTCCGTTACAAAGGCATATTCCGTTGCGCCGTGCTCGGTAATAGTGAGTGTTACGCGTCTTATGATTCCGCCGTCGTCCGCCCAGTCAAAATCATCCTTGTGCGGAAGCATTTCTAAGATATGTGTGTTGTCGACAATTACCGTAAGGTAGTTTGTCCCCGCAATTACGGATTCGGAAATATTTATCGTAAAAGGTGTAAAGCCGGAACCCGTATGCTCAAAAATGAGCTTTTCGTTTAGATATATTTTTGCGGTATGGTAAACGGCATTGAATTTTAACGATATTTTTTTACCTATTGCGTCTTCGGGGATTTCAAAAGCTGTTTCATATTTTGCCATGCCCTTGTGCGCCGAAAATTTGGGGTCTGTATTCCAGGTATGCGGAATCATGACGGGTTCTGTGATTCCGTTAAGACTAAATGTCCATCTGTTAAGTGTTCGTTCAAATCTCATAATTTGCTCCTTTACGTGAGTAGAGTGTGGATGATTGGGTAGCTTCATTATAGGAAGCAAAAATCGGCTTTCTATAAGTTGCATTATAATCCCAAACGGTGAAATAATACAGAGGATTGTGACTCTTGAGTATTTTTTTGATTCATGTTAAAATATGCTTGCTCGTTATGATTCAATTTGCATGAAAATTAAAATGGCAAAAATAAAATATTATTGATTATAAATGAAAAGGAGAAAACCCGAATCAGCTTAGGGTTAAATAACATATGAAGGGCATTATTCTCGCCGGAGGAGCAGGTACCAGGCTTTATCCGCTTACGATGGTTACAAGTAAACAATTGCTTCCGGTTTATGACAAACCGATGATTTATTATCCGCTTTCCACTCTTATGCTTGCGGGAATCAGGGATATACTTATTATTTCGACTCCGAACGATTTGCCGAATTTTGAAAGACTTTTGGGGGACGGCGCGGCATTCGGGGTGAATTTGTCTTACAAGGTGCAGCAGGCACCGAACGGACTTGCGGAAGCCTTTTTGATAGGAGAGGATTTTATAGGTAATGATGCGTGCGCAATGGTTCTGGGAGATAACATTTTTTACGGAAACGGGCTTGGGCGTGCATTAAAGATGGCTGTATCGGATGCCGAAAAAAACAACACCGCAACTGTTTTTGGATATTATGTAAATGATCCCGAGCGTTTTGGTGTGGTGGAATTTGACAAAGACTGGAAAGCAGTTTCGATAGAGGAAAAGCCCAAAAAGCCAAAATCCAATTATGCGGTGACGGGACTTTATTTTTACCCCGCGGGTGTGGCGGAAAAATCGCACAATGTTGTTCCGTCGGCGCGCGGCGAGCTTGAAATCACAACCTTGAACGAAATGTATTTAAATGAAAAACGACTTAAAGTGCAATTGCTCGGGCGCGGCTTTGCGTGGCTTGACACAGGCACGTTTGAGAGCCTTCACCGTGCCGCTCAGTTTGTCGAAATGATAGAAAACCAGCAGGGAATTACGATTTCGGCACCGGAAGAGATTGCATTTATAAACGGGTGGACCGATAAATCAGAACTTTCAAGGGCAGCCGAAAAATACGGAAAATCCCCGTACGGTGCGCATCTAAAGAAGGTTCTTGACGGAGAAATCAAATATTAAAACAGAAGAATCAAATATTAAAACGAAAGAAATCAATATTAAAGTGAAGGAATCCAATATCAAAATAGCAAAAATCTGATTATAAAAAAGGACGTGATTTAATCCCGCCCAAAAATATCTCTTGTATAAACTTTGTCTTTTACGTCGTCGAGCGCCGTGTCATATCTGTTTGCGATGATAACCTCAGACTTGTTTTTGAATTCCTCAAGGTTATTTACCACAAGGCTTCCAAAAAAAGTTTCGTTGTTTGGGAGAGTGGGCTCAAATATAATGACCTTTGCTCCTTTTGCTTTGATTCGCTTCATTATTCCCTGGATTGAAGACTGCCTGAAGTTGTCGGAATTTGATTTCATTGTGAGGCGATATACTCCGATTGTGACTTCGTGCTCTTTTTTGCTGTCCCATTCGCTGCCGTTGTTGTATGCACCCGCAAGCGTGAGCACGCGGTCGGCAATAAAGTCCTTGCGTGTGCGGTTGCTTTCGACTATTGCGCTCATCATGCTTTGCGGAACGTCATTGTAATTTGCAAGAAGCTGCTTTGTGTCCTTCGGCAGGCAATATCCGCCGTATCCGAATGAGGGATTGTTGTAATGACCGCCTATACGGGGATCGAGCGAAACGCCCGCTATGATATCCTTGGTATTTAAGCCTTTGATTTCCGCATATGTGTCAAGCTCGTTAAAATAGGAAACTCTGAGCGCAAGATATGTATTTGCAAAAAGCTTTACCGCTTCCGCTTCCGTAAATCCCATAAACAATGTGTCGATATCTTCCTTTAATGCGCCTTCCTGCAAAAGTGCGGCAAAGCTTTGCGAAGCTTTTACAAGCTCAGGATCATTTTTATCGGTAGATACAATGATGCGGCCGGGATAAAGGTTATCGTAAAGAGCTTTTGATTCACGTAAGAACTCGGGGCTGAATATAATGTTTTTTGTATTGTATTTTTTGCGAACGGATTCGGTAAAACCTACGGGAATGGTTGATTTTATTACCATTACGGCGTTTTTGTTTACGCTTAAAACAAGCTTTATTACGTCTTCGACGGCAGAGGTGTCAAAGTAATTTTTTTGGCTGTCATAGTTTGTGGGGGCGGAAATTACAACAAAGTCGGCATCGCGGTAAGCTGATGCGGCATCAAGCGTTGCAGTTAAATGAAGCTCCTTTTCCGCCAGATATTTTTCGATATAGTCGTCCTTGATGGGCGATTTTTTTTGGTTTAACAAAACCACCTTTTCTGGGATAATGTCAACGGCAGTGACTATATTGTGCTGCGCAAGAAGCACGGCAATCGAGAGCCCCACATAGCCGGTGCCTGCCACAGCGATTTTTTTGGGCGAGGCGGACGAAAGGTGCGTTATGCTTTTATTTATAAACATGGATGTCGGATCAAAGTCGAGAACATCCGAAAGCAAAGTTAACTGTTCGATTGACGGCACAAAATCTGCTTTTTCCAGACGGCTTATGAGAGCACGGTTGATTCCGGTGAGGTCGGAAAGCTTTTGCTGTGTATAATTCTTTTTTTTTCGCTGCTCGGTGACGGTGGAAGAAAGAAGCGAAAGAGAAAGCTTTTTCATGTGAGGACTCCTTAAAAATAAGCGATAAAAACAAATGATATTTAAAATAACATTTGTTCGGGGCAATGATTTGTGATGAACATCATTATAGCAGAAAATCACATGAAGGCAAGGGAAAATAAGAAAATGTGTGTTATTTATAATAACAAACTATATCAGCGTATAGTATTTGTAAAAAATATGCGCAATATTCGGATACAGAATTAATACAATAGAACAAATCATATCATATGCAAAAAGCTATGTGATTTGATTTTTGATTCGGAGGAAAAATGAGCAGGTTTGCTTGCGTATGCAAGCAAACATAAGTATAATGTAAGCAAACTTAGGTATAATGCAAGCAAACATAAGTATAATGCAAGCAAAGGAGAGCGAGACATTTTTCGGTAAAAAATTTCCTTGTGTTTTATTTGGCGGATGAAAATACAAAAATTGTTACGGTTGTTCATATTGTTTATGGCGGACGGGATAATGAAAGCGTTTTAAGTGACACAGAAACGGAAGAATAATAAATTTTGATTCGGAGGAAAAATGAGCAATTTTACTTTTAATGAAACAAAAATAAAAGATGTTTATATAATTGACGTAAAAACCTACGGAGACAACCGAGGATATTTTATGGAAACGTATAAGGAAACGGATTTTAGGGCAGCGGGGCTTGATTATACATTTGTTCAGGACAATCAGTCCGCAAGCAGAAAGGGAGTGCTGCGCGGCCTTCATTTTCAAAAAAATTATCCGCAGGCAAAGCTTGTGAGAGTGATAAGCGGTACGGTTTTTGATGTGGCCGTCGATTTAAGGAAGGATTCCGAAACCTATGGCAAATGGGTCGGAGTAATATTGTCAAGCGAAAATCACAGGCAGTTTATGATCCCGCGCGGATTTGCGCACGGATTTCTTGTTATGTCGGATTATGCCGAATTTGCGTACAAGTGTGACGAAGTATATCATCCGGAGGATGAGGGTGGGATTTTGTGGAACGATGAGGATATTGCAATTAATTGGCCTGAAGTCCCCGAAATCATTTTGAGCGACAAGGACAAACTGCATCCGGGTTTTAAGGAATATGTGAGCACTTTTTAAATTAGTCTGAGAAATCCTTAAATATATAAATTTCCCTTTTATTAAATTGCAATGAGGGCGCTGTTACAGCAAATTTTATCCTGTGGGATATGCTTGGTATCGCATTTTTGATACAAGATTTGCGAAATCGCTTTACAAAGTCATAGAGATAATGTAATGTTGCAGCGGGGGGGATTTTTAAAAATATGAATTCGATGATTTACGATCCGCTCCGGGAATTTGAAAGCAAATATAAGAATTTACATGAAGCAACCGCGCTTAAATTTTTTGATGAGCTTACAAAAAAATCCGGTGTCGATATCGAGGAAAACAGAAAAACGGTAAAAGAATACAATGAATATAAATTCAGGCTTTCGAATTTAAAGAAAAAACTTAATTTAAAGCGCTTTTTAAGAGTTCTCATGTGTATTTCGCTTGTTCTTATACCGCTTGTCATAATCAAGATCACGCCGCAAATAAAGGCGTTACGGGCAGATATCGTCGATGCGGATATGCGCATTAAGGAGCTTTTTGATAAGGCCAACAATGAGATGTTGCCGCTAAACCGTCTTTTTACGGATCGTGACGCAGTCGATATAACAGAAGACGTAATTCCTCTTTTGTCCTTTGAAAAGTGTTTTTCGACAAGGCAGGAAGAGGACATGAAGACAAATTATGACTTTGAGGTGCCGGAAAATGCGGAACAATCCACAATTGATGTGCTTGCGGGGCATTATAACGAGAATCCCTTTTTGTTTGAAGCCAAAATCATACATACGATGGGCGAGGAAACTTATCACGGATACAAGACGATAACGTGGACCGAGACCTATCGTGACAGTAAGGGACACTTGCGTACACGAATGCGCACGGATACATTGCATGCCTCCGTTACAAAGCCGAAGCCCTTTTACATTACGGAAGTTGTGCTTAATTACTGCGCACAGGGAGCGCCTGACCTTTCGTTTACACGTGATGCAACAAATCTTCATAAGAAAAACGAAAAGGAACTTGCGCGCCACGTAAAACGCGGTGAAAGAAAATTACGAAAATTAAATGAAGAGGCTTTGCGCGAAAACGACGATTTTACAAGCATGTCAAATACGGAATTTGAAGTGCTTTTTGATGCACTTGACAGAGACAATGAAGTGGAATTTCGTGAGCTTTTTACACCTCTTGCACAAACCAACATGGTATCTCTTATTTCTTCGGATAAGGGCTTCGGAGACGATTTTAATTTTATAAAAAGAAAGCGTACAAACAGAATTTATACAAATCACAGCCGCGGGCGTACGATAAACCTTTTTCCGAACGAATATTATTCATATTCATATGATATAATAAAAAATAATTTTATAAGCAAGAACGTGGCATTTTTTAAGGATATATATTTTGACTTTGCACCTTTATTTGCCATTCCGGCATATCAGGAGCGTCCGGTTCATTCGCTAAAGCCGATCCCTGATTATTCAAAAAAATATTCGTATAAGGAATGTGAAACGCTTGCAAATCTGCTTGACAGAAAATATGTTGTGCATCCGTTCACAAAGACACCGGCGATTTTGAAGGCATCTTTTAAGGGGAACGACGGCATGGCGGACCAAGCATGTATTACGGCATATTCCTACGATATTGACAAAAAGATTGATTATATTTCGGTACATGGCGGAGACGGACATGATCATATGGTTCCGGTCGAATGGGACGATTATTTGCCTCTTTCTGCGAGTCATGATTTTTTTGTGGCGGAGAATACATATGCTGCGGGACATGATATTATCGGACGTCACGGTGATATTTGCATATATGTGAAATAAATAGGTTTGAAAAAAATAAAGTATAAATTCGTAAATCGGAATAAAAGGCAAATCCGTAAGGCTGAATAAGGTTTAAAGGTAAAAAAAGTAAAAATAAAACAGAAGGTCTTAAATAAAAGTGAAAATCCGCGCTGTATATAAAGCGGAAAAAATATAAATAACAGGAAAAGGAGTATGAAAAAATGGCGAACGAGCTTGATGAACTTAACCCCGAAACAAGAGAAGAGGGACTTGACACAAATGTCATAGTCAAAAAAATTCCCGCAGAGGTGGGAGTGGGCTCAAAGATATTTGAGATTGTTTTGTGGATATGCGGTATTTTTCCGGGACTTATTTTCTTATTTATGAAAATAAATGCGCAAAAGCATTTTGATCAATTGCAGCAGAAAATTCAAAGAAACGCTTCGCAAATCGATAACTACCTGGAGCAGCGCGTTATGGTTCTCAAAAATTGCGCGCGTCTTCTTGATAAGGCAATCGATCTTGACAAGGATACGTTTGAAAATATTGCCGCATTTCGTTCCGGTGCGGGGAAAACGTTTGACGACGACGCGCGCAACGAAATCGAGGCTAAGGTTGAGGATATGTCAAGAAATATCAATGTGGCATACGAAAATTACCCTGACCTTGAAGCGCATCGTGAAATTGCGGACGCAATGCAGCAGAATATGTATTTGCAGCGTGAAATCACGGCAGCGAGGGAACTTTACAATGATACAATAGACGAGTGGAACAGAGACATTTTTGCATGGCCCACAAAGAAGATTGTTGCCGCAAAAAACGGATATACAACAAGAATTCCTTTTGTTGCTTCAAAAGAAATCAAGGAAGAGGCAAAGTCGGTATTTTTTTAAAATGCTGTATACGGATTTGAATATACCGGTCTTTTAAAATTGCATCTCCTTGTTTGATAAGAAAATGACAGCAGAATCTTAAATCAGGTTGTTTGTTTTAGTCCGGAGGGACAGACGGCTTGCAGGTGAAGTTATACAGTTAAGGGGTGCTCAACGGATGGGCACCCTTTTTGCAAATAAAAATTGGGGATTTTTTATTGCATTTTTCATGATAATTGCATATAATGCAAATGAGCAAGAAAGCTTGCTTGATTTAAGTGCGTTGCTACTTTGAGTGCAAACCTTTAATTTAAGTGCTTCACTACTTTGAATGTGAACCTTTAATTTAAGTGCTTCGCAGCTTAAAATGCGAATTGTTAATTTTAGGGAGATAAGACGCTTATCTCCCTGTTTTGTTATATTATGTGGGAGAAATATGGATTTTTATCGTATAAATGAGGAATACAATCAGTATCTTCAGAGGTATGAAAAAGAAAAAAGAGGGGTTACAAAGGTACCTAATATCAGATATACTGATCGAAATAAATTTACTTTCGGTGCAGTTATGCAGGTTAATGGAATAAACTATTATGTGTCTGTATCTTCTTTTGACAAAAAGCAGGAAGCTAATATTTTGATCCGGATACCGGGAGATGAAAAAGAAATCAAGGGGTCTTTACGATTCAACTATATGATTCCGGTGCCGGAGGAGTGTATTGAAAGACTGGTTATTAAAGATATAGAAGATGAAAAATACCGCTTGTTACTAAATAAGGAATATCAGTTTTGTATGGACAATGCTGAGCGGATTCAGAAAAAAGCAAATAAAATATATGAAATGGTTATAACAAATCGAAAACAAAAATTAACTGACAACAGTTGTTCTTTTAGTATTTTGGAGCAGGGCTACCAAGAATATGTTGAAAATGTTTTGAGATAAGTCGTAGACACCATAGGATCAGGATAATAGGTATTAAATTAAGCCAAACAGGATTAAATCCACTATGCAGAAAAGTTCAGACGGTAGTTTAATTTGGTGAGAGTGAATGATGACACAAATACTTCTTGCAACCCATAACGGAGAAAAATATATTGCCGAGCAGCTTGATTCCGTATTAAATCAAAGTGAACAAAACTTTGAAATTTTGGTACGCGACGACGGGTCGACAGACAACACGCCAAAAATTCTTGAGGATTACGAAAATCGTTTTCCGGAGAAAATAAAGATTATCAAAGACGATAAAAATTGCGGGGGAGCCGCCCAAAATTTTATGGAGCTTGTGAACTATGCGAATGCGGATTATGTTATGTTTTCTGACCAGGACGATGTGTGGATGCCGGATAAAATCGGAATTACGCTTGAATCGATAAAAAAAACCGAAGAAAATCTAGGCAAAAGCATGCCTGTTCTTGCTTTTACAAAATATGTGCCGGTTGATGAAAATTTAAATGAAATAAAGCATGTGTTTGCGCGTGGACGTGTTAAAAATCCTGCAAAAAAACCTGCCGGAGAGCGTGCAGAAAATCATGACGAAAAGCATACAGAAATTTATATCGAAAATCATGACGGAGATATATACAAAAATCTTAACTTAAGCCGGCTTCTTGTGCAAAATTATGTATCCGGCTGTCTTATTATGATGAATAAAAGCCTTTATACAAAGCTCGGAAAATATGATGATTCGATAATAATGCATGACTGGTGGGCGGCTCTTGCTGCTTCGGCACTCGGAAAAATTGTTTTTTCGGATAATGTCACTATGCTTTACAGGCAGCATAACGATAATACCCTCGGAGATGTGGACACACGCAGCCTTTCGTATATTTGGCGGCGGTTGAAGAATCCTGATACCAAAAATTCCAAATACAGGTACAGGCGACAGGCGGAGCTTTTACTTTCGCATTTTGGGGATGAACTTCCCGAAAAATCAAAAAAAACCTTATGCGATTTTATAGCGGTTTTTGACGAAAAATCAAAGCTTAAACGCATCAAAAAGCTGATTTCGGGCGGATATTTAAAAGGAAATACGGTTCAAAAAATAGGACAGATAATGTATATATAAAAAAGAATATGATATAAAAAAGAATATGATATAAAAAAGAATATGATATAAAAAGGCTGCCGTCTTTTGTTAAAGACGACAGCCGAATTTATGTTCTTTTATATGGGAAATTATTCCATATTAGGAAAACTCTTCAAATTTCATATATAGCAAAAAAGTTCTGTTTAGGATTCAACCGATGCGCAAATGAATTAATAAAGTAAAGGCTTTTGGCACATCGGTGTACAAAGAGTTGCAAGCGGCTTTTTGTTCTTCCTGTATTTTTTACAGCAATTTCATTCCGGCATATCCGCAACAATATGTCTCGGCTGCCCCGAAATCATAATGGGAGTGAGCTCAGCCTGGATTAACGGACGCATATAATTTATGAATTTATCCGTTATTCCGGCGCCGTTAGGCAGTATCCAGTCAAGCGGGACTTTTTTTTCGATATTTGCGATTTTGTGTATGTCATAAAGGTCTGTTGCCGAAATATACGGATCTTCGGAAGTCCGTTTTAAAATTACCATTTTGCCTGTTGCGCCGTCGGCGGCTGCCTTTACGGCATATCCGCCCACCTGGTAGGCTTCCGTTATGTCTACGCGCGATGTTAGGTGACCGGCGCAGCGCTGCAATGTCGAAAGCTCGATTGCCCGTGCTTTGCATCCGATTTTTTCGGATACGAGAATCGAAAGATATTTTGCCGTTCCGGACAATTGTTTGTGACCGAACGAATCGACTTCGGTCGTGTGGCTTCCGAGTTCAAAAACGTATTTGCCGTCAGCGGTTTTTATGCCTTCCGACACCGCAACAACGACGGATTTTTTTGTTTTTTGGATTTCTTTTATTTTTTCGATAAAGGAATCGGGGTCAAACGGAAGCTCGGGTAAGTAGATTAAATCCGCGCCTTCCGAGTCATCGCTTTTTGCAAGAGCGGCTGCACCCGTGAGCCAGCCGGCGTTGCGCCCCATGATTTCAATGATAAGAACGCTTTTTATATCGTATACGAGCGAGTCACGGACAAGCTCTTTCACGGCCGACGCAATATATTTTGCGGCACTTCCGTAGCCCGGAGTGTGGTCTGTTATCGCAAGGTCATTGTCGATTGTTTTGGGAATTCCGATAAAACGAATCTGACTGTTTATGAGAGATGCGTAATCCGAGAGCTTTTTTATTGTATCCATCGAGTCGTTTCCGCCTATATAAAGGAAGGCTTCGATGTCATATTCGTTTAAAATTCCAAATATTTTTTCGTATATTTCTTTATTGTCATTTATTTCCGGAAGCTTGTATCTGCATGAACCGAGAAATGATGCGGGTGTGCGCTTTAACAGCTCCAAATCCATGTCGGAACGGATTTTTTCGCTCATGTCAAGAATATTTCGGTCAAGCAATCCCTGTATTCCGTATCTCATCCCGTAAATTTTTTTGGCACCCAAGTCTTTTGCGGTTTTGAATACGCCCGCAAGGCTTGAATTGATTACGGCGGTGGGTCCGCCCGATTGACCGACTATCACGTTTTTTGTCATATGTACCTCCAAAATATAAAATTACAGGACGTCGATTTTTATTTCCCATAATTTTTTTTGAACATGCCTGTGCCCATGAAGCACGGAAACCTGACTATAAAAATATATATTTATTTTTGCGACGCCACATAGACTAACACAGATGGAAAATAAGTACAAGAGTTGTTAAAAAATAAATAAAGTTGGGTACTTAATCTTAATTTGTCAGTGATATTTGGTATGAAAGCAAAGAAACAGAATATGAGAATGTCTGATGCAATGAAGTTAAATTTAAGAAAATTATTCTTCATTTCAGCGCCTCGGGTTTTCCGATACCTTTTAACAAGCCGTCACGATGTATGCTTTTTATTAATTCATTAACATTTTTATAATTTTTACGTTAAATACCAATGAAATTTGTGTTCAAACAGTCCTTTTTTGATATAAAATTATACCCTGTAAAAAAATATCGGTGGGAGAAAATAAAATATGGAAAAATCAAATCGTTTTGGGATTACTTCGGCAATACTTCATATTATCGCAATGACTTTTATGCTGTTTGATCACATGTGGGCAACGCTTTTTCCGGCAGCGGAATGGATGACTTTAGCCGGCAGAATTGCCTTTCCGATATTTGCCTTTATGGCGTCGGAAGGCTATTTTCATACGCATGATTTTAAAAAGTATCTGATGCGTATGCTTGTGTGCGCCGTGATTTCGGAAGTTCCGTTTGATCTTATGTACGGCGGCACCTGTATTTATCCGGTTCACCAAAATGTAATATGGACGCTTATGCTCGGCCTTCTCGGAATACATCTTTTGGAAACGATTCGTAAAAAATGTAAAATTTGGATATATTTTGTTGTGTCTATGGCTTCTGTAATTTTGGGAGTTTTGCTCGGAACCTTGTTTATGGTTGATTATTACGGCGCAGGTGTGGTAACGGTGCTTGTATTTTATTTTTTCCGTAAGCGCAATTGGTATAATTTGCTCTTACAGGCGGCCGCACTTTATATAATAAATGTTGAAATGCTTGGCGGACTTATGTTTCCTATATCTCTTTTTGGACACGAATTTGAAATCTGTGAGCAGGGCGCTGCACTACTTGCCCTCATACCCATTTGGCTTTATAACGGAAAAAGAGGATATAAGGCCAAATGGTTTCAATATTTTTGTTACGGCTTTTACCCCGCACATATGCTTGTTTTGTATATAATTCTGAATGTGGTGACAAGGTAAGATAAATTCACGTTTTGTTTTCGGAACGTAATTTTTTGTTTTGACTCGGGATTTCGCTATGTATATAATGAAGACAGAATCCGGAATTTTTATTTCTGATGATTGGAAAAAATATTTAAGGCTAAGGAAGCCGAATACAATGAATCAGATTTTTTTACCGTTAAAACTGAATACGGAAATATCCGAATTTGCGGAGAAAGCGGACGTTCAAAAGATTGTCTTATTCGGCTCACGTGCAAGAGAAACTGCGACAGAAAGAAGTGATGTCGATATTGCCGTTTGGGGTGGGAATTTCGATGAATTTTATTGGAACATAAAGGACAATTCGGATTCGCTTCTGATGTTTGATATAATCGATATGAACCAAAAGGTGTCGGATGAATTAAAAAAAGAAATTGAGAGAGACGGGGTTACAATCTATGAAAAAACTTGACAAACTAAAAGAGGTTTTGGAAAAGGAAATCGATTAAAGAACTGAGAAATTATGTAAGAGGCCGTCACGGCCTTTTTTTGTTGCGCAAAAAAAGAAGCACATTCAAGTATTTCCTGCATAAAGGCCACGATTTTGTGCAAAATGCACAAAACATATATATAAAAATTGTTATTGCAAACGATTGCAATGTCAAAGAAATTGTGGTATAGTGAAAATGTGTTAGAAGTAATACACAAAAATATATTGCGAAAGCTCAATATATATGTGCAAAATAACAAAAAAGAGAATTCCTTGAGTAATTAAAATTATTAACAAATGTGATTAAATGTGTTTAAAAATACTCATGGAGGACGTTATTATGAACACATCTAATATCACTAATTACAAGCCAAAAGATTTTGCTGAGTTATTAGGAGTTTCTGTTAAAACGTTGCAGCGTTGGGACAGGGAGGGGACTCTAAAAGCAAATCGAACTCCAACTGATAGGCGTTATTACACTTACGACCAATATCTTCGGTTCAAAGGTATAAATACCGAAAACGATAATCGACAGGTTGTCATTTATGCCAGAGTGTCTACAAGAAATCAAAAAGATGATTTACAAAACCAAGTAATTTTCTTACGACAGTTTTGTAATGCGAAAGGAATTATTGTAGACCAATGTATTGAAGATTATGGAAGTGGTCTTAATTACAACCGCGAAAAGTGGAATCAACTATTAGATGAAGTGATGGAACAAAAAATCAAAACTATCATAGTCACACATAAAGATAGGTTTATCAGATTTGGCTATGATTGGTTTGAAAAATTCTGTATGAAGTTTAATACAACCATAGTGGTAGTAAACAACGAAGCACTATCACCACAAGAAGAACTCGTACAGGATATTGTTTCAATTCTTCATATGTTCTCTTGCAGGTTGTATGGGCTTCTTAAGTATAAAAAGCAAATAGAAGGAGACGATGAAATTGCTAAAGAGCTTCAAAACGGAAATAAATCCGACAGCCGAGCAGAAAGTCAAGATTAACAAGACTATCGGTACTTGTAGATATGTCTACAACTTCTATCTTGGTCACAACAAAGCTCTGTATGATAAAGGTGAGAGATTTATGACAGGTAAGAGTTTCAGCGTGTGGCTTAATAATGAGTACATTCCTAATAATCCTGATAAAGTATGGATTAAGGAAGTGTCCTCAAAAGCTGTAAAAAAGTCTATTGAAGACGGATGTACTGCATTTACAAGATTTTTCAAACATCAAAATGCTTTTCCTAATTTCAAAAAGAAAGGTAAGTCTGATGTAAAAATGTATTTCGTAAAGAACAATCCCAAAGATTGCAAATGCGAGAGGCATAGGATAAACATACCGACTTTAGACCGGGTACGCATAAAGGAAAAAGGTTATATATCAACGACTAAAGACGGATGGAAAATCAAAAGTGGTACAGTATCCGTCAAGGCAGGCAGATATTATGTATCGGTTCTTGCAGAAATTCCTGACACCACGATTGCTAATAATAGCAGTAGCGGTGTGGGATTGACTTAGGATTGAAAGACTTGGCGATTGTTTCTGACGGTAAAACTTATAAAAATATCAATAAGTCAGTAAGAGTCAAAAAGTTGGAAAAGAAGCTGCGCAGAGAGCAAAGATGCTTTTCGCGTAAATATGAGAATTTAAAGAAAGGAGAGTCCACTCGAAAGAATATACAAAAAC
>CAVJHK010000025.1:0-3472 GCA_963649295.1 Lachnospiraceae bacterium
GTTATATATTATACAAATTATTCGCTTGTGGCAACCGCAGATATTTCGGGGCTACGGCTCGTTCCTTGACTAATTTTGAAAAAGTGAATATAATAACCTGTTGATGTCAGAAGTAATGTCTTTAATTATTTAACTTAATTTCAAAAAAATCCCTTATCTCAAAGCCTGAGCATAAGTGGGGGACATGACAAAATTTATTTGGAACGTTTTTATATCGAAAGGATGTGTTTTATATGACAAAGATTGATATTATATCGGGATTTTTGGGAGCAGGCAAAACCACTCTCATCAAAAAGCTGCTTTCGGGCGCCTTTAAAAACGAAAAGGTTGTTCTGATCGAAAACGAATTTGGCGAAATAGGTATCGACGGAGGCTTTTTAAAGGATGCGGGCGTCGAAATTACCGAAATGAATTCGGGATGCATATGCTGCTCGCTTGTGGGCGACTTCGGCAAGGCGCTCAAGAAGGTCGTAAACGATTATCATCCTGAAAGGATTATAATCGAGCCGTCGGGCGTAGGAAAGCTTTCTGATGTAATCCGTGCGGTTCAGAACGTTGAAGGAGATATTCCCGATGCATATCTCAATTCGTTTTCAACGGTTGTTGACTGCTTAAAGGCAAAGGTTTATGTTAAGAATTTCGGTGAATTTTTTATCAATCAGGTACAGTCGGCAAAAACGATAATACTCAGCAGAACGCAGAATGCGTCGCAGGAAAAATTGGAGGATGTCGTAAGAATGCTGCGTGAGCATAATCCGAATGCAAAGATTATTACAACACCCTGGGATTCTCTTTCCGAAGAGGTTGTCCTTTCGGCAATGGAAAATAAAGAAAGCTTTGCGGATACGCTTCTTGCCGAAATAAAGGCAAATGCGGATATGGACGGGGATGACGACGAATGCGACGATCCTGAGTGCGAATGCCACCATCATCATGATGATGACGAGCATGAACATCATTGTCACCACCACCATGACGATGATGACGAAGAAGAACATGAAGAGCATGAGCATCACTGCCACCAACACGACGATGACGACGAGCATGAGCATCACTGCTGCCATCATCATGACGATGATGACGAAGGACATGAACATCACCATCACCATCATCATCACCATGCGGATGAGGTATTTACAAGCTTCGGACTTGAAACTCCTCACAAATATTCGTGCATAGAACTTGAAGAGGTTTTGAAAAAGCTCGCTTATTCCGAAGAATACGGCAAGGTGCTTCGCGCAAAGGGCATGGTAGAGGGTGACAACGGCACATGGATCTATTTTGACCTTGTACCCGAAGAATATGAAATCAGAGAAGGTGAACCGGATTATACCGGCAAAATTTGCGTAATCGGTTCGGAACTTAAGGAAGATAAGCTTAAAGAGGTTTTTAAATAAATGATACCTGTATTTCTTATTACCGGATTTTTGGATGCGGGAAAGACAACATTCATAAATGACACTCTTATGGACGACGATTTTACGGAAGGGAAGAGCTCGCTTCTTATCGTATGCGAAGAGGGCGAAACAGAATATGACAAAGAAAAACTTTCTTCCCGCGGAGTTATAGTGATAACCGTCGAAAATGAAGAGGACTTTAATCCGCGCTTTATGATGGATTGCGTTAAGAATTATAAAGTTGAGCGCGTCATGATAGAGTGGAACGGAACGTGGAGCGTGTCAAAGCTTCTTGAAACCGGTTTCCCGCGCAAGTGGGAGCTTGCACAGATTATTTCGATTGCGGACGCAACCACATTTGAAACATATATGGCAAATATGCGTCAAATGATGAATGAATGTGTTCAGTATGCGGAACTTGTCATATTTAATAAGTGTAACGCTTCGACAAAAAGAAACACGCTCCGAAAGCTTGTCCGTACGGTAAGCCGCCGAGCACAGTGCGTATTTGAGGCTGCGGACGGCGAAAATGCGGGCTATGATGACGAAATTCCGCTTCCCTACGACATGAATGCGGAGGTGATTGACATTCCCGACGACGATTACGGAATCTTTTATCTTGATATGTTTGACAATCTTCAAAACTATATCGGCAAAAAGGTAAGATTCCTTGCGATGATTTACAGAGGTAAGGAAACACCGAGAGGCACATTTGTGCCGGGAAGATTTGCGATGACATGCTGTGCAAACGATATTTCCTTTATAGGATTTCTTTGCTATGGCGATGCCGTTGCCTATAAAATGCGCGACTGGGCATATGTTACATGCATAGTCCGCTCAGAAAACAGACCTGAATATGAGGGCGAAGGACCGGTTTACGATCTTGTCAAAATTGAACCTGCCAAAAAACCCGAAGATCATGTGATTATGATGAATCAATAATAATTATATGATTATGATGAATCAATAATGATTATATGATCATGATAAAGCAATAATGATTATATGATTACCGTAAACCTGCAAAGGAAAAAGAAGATGGTCCTTCAGCTTAATCTTGACGATAAGGAAAAATTAAATTTAATCGGCAAAGCCTTTTCGAGCGACGCAAGAATCGACATTTTGAGACTCTTGTCCGACAAAAGCTTAAATGTGAACGAGATTGCGGAAGAATTAAATATTCCCGCAAGCTCCGCAGCAATGCATGTCAGGGTGCTTGAAGAGGCGGGGCTGATTGACTGTGACCTTGTGCCTGCGGTACGCGGCTCGATGAAGCTGTGCAAAAGAGCTTTAAAGAGCATAGAAATCGTTACGGAATCCGCAATCGGTGCCGAAAAGGTGGAAATCATAAATATGCCCATAGGCTCCTATGTCGACTATATGGTTAATCCCACATGCGGACTTGCGGGAGACAAAGGGATGATCGGCGCGGAAGACGAGCCGGGAAGCTTTTATCATCCGGATCGAGGAAATGCGGGGCTGTTATGGTTCGGAAAAAGCGGATTTGTGGAATATCGTTTTCCGAATTATTCTTTTAAAAAGCAGGACGCAAAGCGGATAGAAATCTCGATGGAGATTTGTGCGGAAGATCATGAATTCAATTTGAATTACCCGTCGGATATTACGCTTTGGATAAATGAACTGAATGTCGGAACATGGCATTGTCCATCGGATTACGGCGGGAGAAGAGGTGTGTGGAATCCGGCGTGGTGGCCCGACAAAAATACTCAATACGGAATGCTTAAAACCTGGTCCGTGCGCCCCGACGGAAGCTTTTTGGATAACGAAAAGGTGTCCGGAATAACGCTTAAGGACTTAAAAATCGGGCACGAAAATTATGTATCGGTCAAAATCGGAGTTTCAAAAGATTCAAAAAATGCCGGCGGCATGAATCTTTTCGGCGACGGCTTCGGCGATTTTGCGCAAGGCATAAGAATGGCAGTTTACGTATAAATAAAAGGGATATTTTGGGACTTTTGCGTGCAATCAAAGACTGTCTGTAAACATAAATTTGATTGCCGCGGTGATCAAAAAGCGTTCGTAAATATAAACATGAACATAAAAAGGAACAAGGG
>CAVJHK010000025.1:3482-18390 GCA_963649295.1 Lachnospiraceae bacterium
GAATCTTTTCGGCGACGGCTTCGGCGATTTTGCGCAAGGCATAAGAATGGCAGTCTATGTATAAATAGGACGAATTTTTTTTAGAATCCTCAGATAATCAAAAGCACTCGGCAAAAGTAAATCCGATTGCGGCGGCAATAAAAAATATTCATAAATATAAATATGAACATAAACATAAATATGAGGGAGACTGATATGGTAAAAAGCATGACCGGCTTCGGCAGATACGAGTATGCGGACGGACACAAAAAAATTACGGTTGAGATGAAATCCGTAAATCACAGGTATCTTGAGCTTACGATTAAAATGCCGAAGAAACTCAATATGTTTGAGGCAAACATAAGAAATGTTCTTAAGGAATACATAAGCCGGGGAAAGGTCGATGTGTTTATCACATATGAAGATACGGAAAGCAGTGATGCAAGTGTGAGATATAATAAGGAAATCGCCTCCGAATATGTGGAAAGCATAAGGAAAATTTCGGCGGACTTTAATTTGAACGGTGAAATTAATGCGGCTTTTCTTGCAAAGATGCCGGATGTGCTTACAACGGAAGATGTGTGCTTAAACGAAGACGAATTATGGGCAAATCTTGAAAGTGCCGTAAGAGAATGTGCCGTACGTTTTGTCGACACAAGAATAAAGGAAGGCGAAAAGCTTAAAGAAGATTTGCTTTCAAAGCTTTCTTTGGTTTCGGAGCTGACAAAAAAAATAGAAAAGAGAAATCCCGGGATTGTTGCGGAATACAGAAAACGTCTTATGCAAAAGGTAAATGAAGTTTTGACCGATCAAACCGTTTCGGAAGCAGTGCTTGCAACGGAAATAGTCGCCTTTGCCGACAAAATTTGCGTTGACGAAGAGATGGTCAGACTAAAGGCGCATATTACGAATATGGCGGAAACATTAAAGCAGGGAAAAGATGTCGGAAGAAAGCTTGACTTTGTTGCTCAGGAAATGAACAGGGAAGCAAATACGACACTTTCAAAATCGAACGACGTCGAAGTTTCGAATATCGGAATCGATTTAAAAACCGAGATTGAAAAAATCAGAGAACAGATACAGAATATCGAATGATTAAAAAATAAATTGATATATCTTGACACAATATGATATACTGTTATGTCAGAAAATAAGGCATTCAAAAAGGAGATAAATATGATTCATCCGTCATATACCGAATTAACACAAAAAATCAACGACAACGCAGAAGGCGAACAGGCCGTAATTAACAGCAGATATTCGATTTGCATCGCAACGGCAAAGAGAGCAAAGCAAATTATTGACGGCGCCGAGCCTCTCACAACGGCAAAGTGCGACAAGCCTCTTTCGATAGCGGTTCAGGAGCTTTACGAGGGCAAGGTTCACATTCTTCCCAATGAAGAAATAGAAAAATAAAGCGCGTGTGAAAAAACTATGTTCAAAGGTTTAAAGCCTTGACAAAAAAGTAACAACGTGTTTTAATATGTGCGTTCAAAAATGGAGCGGATATTTTGTATCCGCTTAAAATATGCCGTAAGGTAAAAATTATATACACGTTTCAAAACGTGAAAACAGGAGGAAACATATATGGCAGTTAAAGTTGCAATCAACGGTTTTGGCCGTATCGGACGTCTTGCTTTCAGACAGATGTTCGCAGCAGAAGGCTACGAGGTAGTGGCAATCAACGATCTTACAGATCCCGCTATGCTTGCTCATCTTCTTAAATATGACACAGCACAGGGCGGATATTGCGGAAGAATCGGTGAGAATCTTCACACAGTAGAAGCAGGAGAGGGCTCCATCACGGTAGACGGTAAGAAGATCACCATCTATGCCGAGAAGGACGCAGCAAATCTTCCTTGGGGAGAAATCGGCGTAGACGTAGTACTTGAGTGCACAGGTTTTTACTGCTCAAAGGATAAATCAATGGCTCATATCAATGCAGGTGCAAAGAAGGTTGTTATTTCCGCACCGGCAGGCAATGACCTTAAGACAATTGTTTACTCCGTAAACGAGAAGACACTTACAAAGGATGACCGGATTATTTCTGCAGCATCTTGCACAACAAACTGCCTTGCTCCCATGGCAAAGGCTCTCAATGATTATGCACCTATTCAGAGCGGTATCATGAGCACAATTCATGCTTATACAGGCGACCAGATGATTCTTGACGGCCCTCACAGAAAGGGTGACCTTCGTCGTGCACGTGCAGGCGCAGCAAACATCGTTCCCAACAGCACAGGCGCAGCAAAGGCAATCGGCCTTGTTATTCCTGAGCTTAACGGAAAACTTATCGGCTCCGCACAGCGTGTTCCCGTTCCGACAGGTTCGACAACAATCCTTACAGCAGTAGTTAAGGGTAATGACGTTACAAAGGACGGCATCAATGCAGCAATGAAGGCAGCTTCTTCCGCATCCTTCGGCTACAATGCAGATCCTATTGTTTCATCCGATGTTATCGGTATGAGATTCGGCTCACTCTTTGATGCAACACAGACAATGGTTTCAAAGATCGGTGATGATCTTTATCAGGTACAGGTTGTTTCCTGGTATGACAACGAGAACAGCTATACAAGCCAGATGGTTCGTACAATCAAGTATTTTGCAGAAATCTGATTTCATTTGATTGTCAAAACAAAGACCTAATTCCGGGTCCGGTCTTTTGGACCGGATCCGTTTTTTGGTTATAAAAGGAGGAAAAATAAAATGGCATTAAACAAGAAGTCAATTGACGATATCAATGTAAAGGGACGCAGAGTCCTTGTTCGCTGTGATTTTAACGTTCCGTTAAAAAATGGCATGATTACCGATGAAACACGTATTGTTGCGGCGCTTCCCACGATCAATAAGCTTATAAAGGACGGAGGCAAGGTAATTCTTTGCTCCCACCTCGGAAAGGTTAAGGAAGGACCCAACGAAAAGGAATCTCTTGCGCCCGTTGCAAAGAGACTTTCCGAAAAACTCGGAAAAGAAGTTGTTTTTGTTTCCGATTACAATGTTACGGGAGCAGCAGCAACAGAAGCAGTTAACAACATGAAAGAAGGAGACGTTGTTCTTCTTCAGAATACACGTTTCAGAGGCAGCGAAGAAACAAAGAATGGTGAGGCGTTCTCAAAGGAGCTTGCGGATCTTGCCGACGATTATGTATGTGACGCTTTCGGCTCTTCACACAGAGCACACGCATCTGTTGCCGGTGTTACAAAGTTCATCAAGGAAAAGGGCGGAAACAACTGCGTAGGTTACCTTATGCAAAAGGAAATCGAATTCCTCGGAAATGCCGTTGAAAATCCGGTAAGACCTTTTGTTGCAATACTCGGCGGTGCAAAGGTTGCCGACAAGCTTGCTGTTATCGATAACCTTCTCAATAAGTGCGACACACTTATCATCGGCGGCGGAATGGCTTATACATTCTTAAAGGCACAGGGCTACGAAATCGGTAAGTCTCTTGTAGATAACGAAAAGATTGATTATTGCCGTGACATGCTTGAAAAGGCAAAGAAGAACGGCAAGAAGATTTTGCTTCCCATCGATTCCGTTACGATTTCGGAATTCCCGAATCCCATCGATGCAGAAGTTGAAACGATTACATATGATTACGACAAGATGCCTGCAGATCGTGAAGGCTGTGATATCGGCCCCGCAACACGCAAACTTTTTGCGGAAGCCGTTGCATCGGCAAAGACGGTTGTCTGGAACGGACCTATGGGTGTATTCGAAAATCCTACACTTGCGGCAGGTACACTTGCCGTGGCTGAAGCTCTTGCGGCATCAAAGGCAACAACAATCATCGGTGGCGGTGATTCCGCAGCGGCAGTTAACCAGATGGGTCTCGGTGACAAGATGAGCCATATTTCGACAGGCGGCGGTGCATCGCTTGAATTCCTTGAAGGCAAAGAACTTCCTGGCGTTATGGCTGCAGACGACAAATAAGCGGAGGCACAATATGCGTAAAAAAATTATTGCGGGCAACTGGAAAATGAACATGACTCCCACAGAGGCGGTTGCACTTTGCGAAACACTTAAAAATCTCGTAAAAAACGATGATGTCGACGTTGTATATTGCGTTCCTGCAATCGATATCGTTCCCGTTGTAAATGCTCTTAAGGGCTCAAATGTCAAGGTTGGTGCCGAAAACATGTATTTTGAGGAAAAGGGCGCATTTACGGGCGAAATTTCTGCGGCAATGCTTAAGGATGCGGGAGTTGAATATGTAATAATCGGACATTCCGAGAGAAGAGAATATTTTAAAGAGGACGATTGTATTCTTAACAAAAAGGTTAAAAAGGCAATTGAATCCGGACTTACACCCATTCTTTGCTGCGGTGAAACGCTTACGCAGCGTGAAATGGGAATTACAATGGATTTTATCAGAACTCAGATCAAGTCGGATTTAAACGGCGTTTCTGCGGATGAAGTTGCCAAAATAGTAATTGCATACGAGCCTATTTGGGCAATCGGTACCGGAAAAACGGCTACCACGGCACAGGCTGAAGAAGTTTGCGGCGGAATTCGTGCATGCATAAGGGAAATGTATGACGATGCTACTGCGGAGAGCGTTCGTATTCAATACGGTGGCTCCGTAAATGCGGGAAATGCCGCAGAACTCTTTAAGGAAAAGGATATTGACGGCGGACTTGTCGGCGGTGCTTCACTTAAGGCTGATTTCGGCAGGATTGTTTGCTACAATAAATAATGAAATAACCGTGGGGAAACTCACGGTTGTTTTTTCGAAAAGGAGAAAAAATATGACAAAAAAACCTACTGTCTTGTTGATTCTTGACGGATACGGACTTAATGACAGAGTAGAAGGAAATGCTGTCGCAAAGGCCAATACTCCCGTAATGGACAAGCTTATGAAGGAATGTCCTTTTGTAAAGGGTCAGGCTTCGGGACGCTATGTCGGACTTCCCGACGGACAAATGGGTAACTCAGAGGTCGGTCATACAAACATGGGGGCCGGCAGAATTGTTTATCAAATGCTTGTAAGAATCACAAAAGACATCGAAGACGGCATATTCTTCAAAAACAAAGCGCTTGTCAAGGCCTTTGAAGACGCAAAGAAAAATGATTCGGCCGTTCACTTTATGGGGCTTGTGTCCCCCGGCGGCGTGCACAGCCATCTTGAACATCTTTACGGACTTTTGAAGATGGCAAAGCTTTATGACGTAAAAAAAGTATATATTCATGCTTTTCTTGACGGACGTGACGTTCCCCCGGCATCGGCTGCAGGCGATATGGAAGAACTTGTGAAAAAGATAAATGAAATCGGTGTCGGAAGTGTAGCAACGATATCTGGACGTTTTTATGCAATGGACAGAGATAATGCATGGGACCGTGTAGAAAAGGCATATTCCGCAATTGTATATGGTGAAGGTGTAAAAGAATCCGATCCTGTGGAAGCAATCAAAAATTCATACGCAAACGGTAAGACGGACGAATTTATGCTTCCTACGGTTGTAGATGCAAGTGGCACCGTAAAAGCAAACGACAGCGTTATATTCTTTAACTTCCGTCCCGACCGCGCACGCCAGATAACGAGAGCTTTTGTTGATCCCGATTTCAAGGGCTTTACGAGAAAGAACGGCTTCTTCCCGCTTACATATGTATGTATGACGCAATATGACGCAACAATGCCGAACGTACTTGTTGCTTATCCGCCGGAACAGCTTACAAACACATTCGGCGAATTTTTGTCCAAAAAGGGCTTAAAGCAATTGAGACTTGCCGAAACACAAAAGTATGCTCACGTTACGTTCTTCTTTAACGGCGGCGAAGAAAAGCAATTTGAAGGAGAGGACAGAATACTTGTTGATTCTCCGAAGGTTGCGACGTTTGACATGCAGCCCGAGATGAGCGCTCCCGCAGTGTGTGACAATCTTTGTACGGCAATAAGATCCGGCAAATACGATGTTATCATATGCAATTTTGCAAATCCCGACATGGTTGGACATACAGGTATCATGAAGGCCGCAATCAAGGCAATCGAGACGGTTGACGAATGCCTCGGAAAGACTGTTGACGCAATTAAGGAAGTAAACGGCCAGATGTTTGTATGCGCCGATCACGGAAATGCCGAGCAGCTGATAGACTATGAGACGGGTGAGCCTTTTACGGCACATACAACAAATCCTGTTCCTTTTATAATCGTAAATGCGGATCCCGCATATAAGCTCAAGGAAGGCGGATGCCTTGCAAACATCATTCCCACAATGATCGATATGATGGGACTTGAAAAGCCGGCAGAAATGACAGCCGAATCATTATTGATAAAGAAGTAAGCTTTTTGATTTGAGCAAAAAAATAAAAAAATTATGCTTTACAAAGTTTTAAATCTTCTGTATAATGCTTTAGGTGTCGTGTTTTTGCATGACTTGTGCGAGGGATGCTCGCAGTCAATAAAAATCTCTCGCGTTTGGAGGTGTTTAAGATGGCAGTTTTAAAGATCGTTATCACAATTTTATATGTGCTCATAAGTCTCGCTCTTATTGTGGTAGTTCTTGGACAGGAAAGCAAATCGGAAGGCCTTTCGGGTTCCATCAGCGGTATGGCTGAAACATACTGGGGAAAGAACAAAGGACGTTCCATGGAAGGTACTCTCGAGAAGATTACAAAGATTCTTGCGATTTCATTTTTCCTTATTTCCATCGTTCTTAACCTTAAGATTTGGTAATTTTGTGATTACATAAGGGCGTGCGCGAAAGAGCGCATGCCCTTTTTGCTTTATAAGGAAGTTTTATGAAAAAGTATAAGATTAAAGAAAAGAAAGTAAAGGCAGAAGTAAAAGAATCAAAAGATTTTAGGCTTGTTACGGGCATTTTTCGCGCAACAAAAAAGGGCTACGGTTTTTTGGAAGTTACGGATGAAAATACGGATACGATCGAAGAAATATTTATTCCCGCGTCAAAGAAAAAGGACGCATGGGATAACGATGAATGTACCGCAAAGATTACGGAAGAGAGTTGTTCCGGTAAAAAGGCTGAAGGCGAAATCGAAAAGATAGTAAAGAGGAACACGTGTTTCTTAATCGGCACTTTTACAAAAAGCAAAAATTTTGGATTTGTAACGCCCGACGACAAGCGTTTTGAAGAAGACATATATATTCAAAAAGAGCATACAAAAGGCGCGGAAACCGGGCAAAAGGTAAATGTAAGGATTACCTCGTACGGAAACAACAAAAAAAAGCCGGAAGGAAGAGTAACGGAAATACTCGGAGATGCTCTTGATCCGCATACGGATTTGAAAGCAACGCTTCTTGCATTTAATATTTACCCCGAGTTTTCGATGGAAGTGATTGACGAGGCGGCGGAAATTTCTGATACGGTTCCGGAAAGCGACAAATGTGGGCGCCTTGATTTAAGACGTGAAACGGTTGTTACGATTGACGGTGCTGATGCCAAGGACCTTGATGATGCCGTAAGTGTCGCAAAAACCGAAAACGGATATGTACTTTCCGTGCATATTGCGGATGTGTCTCATTATGTTACCGAAGACTCGGCGCTTGATGTAAGTGCGCGCACCAGGGGAACAAGCGTCTATCTTATAAACAAGGTTGTTCCGATGCTGCCCGAAAAGCTTTCAAACGGAATTTGTTCGTTAAATGCGGGAAAAGACAGACTTGCATTGTCATGCATAATGAATTTTGACAAAAACGGCGAGCTCACCTATCACAAAATCGACGAAACCGTTATAAATGTAAACAGAAGAATGACATATGACGAAGTGACGGATATTATCGAAACTTTTTCTGACGGGAACGGGACAGAAGGTAATTCTCATAACAAATCCGATATGATAATTAAAACAGGTACTGAAAAAAAAGACACCTTCGATGAAACAATACTTGAAACAAAGAAAAAGAATTTAAGAAAAGAGTACGGTAACTTAATCGAGATGTTCCTTAATATGAAGGAATTGTCGGATTTATTGCGTGTTAACAGACAAAAGCGCGGAGCAATCGATTTTGATATGGCGGAAAGTGCGGTCACACTTGACGATAACGATTTTCCCGTAAATATATCGGTAGTTACAAGAAATATTGCCTCAAAAATAATCGAAGACTTTATGCTTGCCGCAAACGAGACAGTGGCAGAGGATTACTTTTGGCAGGAAATTCCTTTCCTTTATCGTACGCATGAAACACCCGATGCGGAAAAAATGACGAAGCTCGCGATTTTTGTCAAAAATTTCGGTGTTAACCTTAAAGGCGACAAAACAAAAATCCATCCGAAGGAAATTCAAAAAATGCTTTCATGCATTAAGGGAAAAGAAGAGGAAGCTTTAATTTCGAGGCTTACCTTGAGGTCATTAAAACAGGCAAAGTACGAAACCGAGTGCCTTGGTCACTTTGGACTCGCATGCAAATATTATTGTCATTTTACGAGCCCCATAAGGCGCTATCCCGATTTGCAAATTCACCGGATCATAAAGGAAAACTTGAACGGCTGTCTTGATGAGACACGCAAAATACATTATAATGAAATATTGGAAGAGGTTGCAAAGCATTCAAGTCTGACCGAAAGAAATGCAGAAAATGCCGAGCGCGAAATTGTGAGGTTAAAGCATATCGAATACATGGAAGGACATAAAGGAGAAGCTTTTGCAGGTGTAATTTCAGGTGTTACAAATTGGGGAATATATGTCGAACTCGAAAATACGGTTGAAGGACTTGTGAATCTTGCCTCCTTAAAAGATGATTTTTATATATTCGATGCGGAACATATGATGCTGATCGGCGAAAAGAAGCACAAAACCTTTTCGCTCGGGCAAAAGGTTTATATTGAAGTTATGGCGGCAGACAAGCTTACAAAGACGATTGATTTTAA
Source organism: Lachnospiraceae bacterium (assembly GCA_963649295.1). Lineage (GTDB taxonomy): Bacteria > Bacillota > Clostridia > Lachnospirales > Lachnospiraceae > RGIG3528. Next base: position 12,284 of record CAVJHK010000025.1, read on the forward strand.
GATAATCGGGGAAAAGCGTTATATATCGCTTACCAAAGGAGAAGAGCCTTAAATGGACGAAAGAAAAGCTTTTAAGTTATGTGCAAACAACAAAAAAGCATACTTTGATTATTTTATAGAAGAAAAATACGAGGCGGGCGTCGAACTGTTCGGAACGGAAGTAAAATCCGTAAGACAGGGGAAGGTTTCGGTTAAGGAAGCCTTTGTGAGAATAGACGGGCGTGAGGTATATGTTTACGGAATGCATATTACGCCATACGATCATGGAAATATTTTTAACAAAGATCCGCTGCGCCCCAAAAAACTCCTTCTTCACAGAAGTGAAATAAATAAGCTTGAGGCACAGATCAAGGAAAAAGGATATACGCTTGTGCCGCTTGAAGTATATGTGAAGGACGGACTTGTTAAAGTTCAGATAGGACTTGCGCGAGGCAAAAAGAATTACGATAAACGCGATACAATCGCAAAGAAGACATTGAATCGGGATCTTGAGAGAAATTTCAAAATGAGGGTGTGACTTTATTATGGAGCTTTGTGACGCAGCGGTTGTATTGCCGTCGTTGAATCCGGATGAAAGACTGGTTACGGTTGTTTCGGGATTAATAGGATCAGGCTTTAAAAATATAGTTGTTGTAAATGACGGAAGCGATGAGGAAAAGCTTGAATTTTTTTATGAAATTCAAAAATATCCGGGCGTAACCGTGCTTAATCATGAATTCAACAAAGGTAAAGGAAGAGCGCTTAAAACTGCTTTTTCGTGGTGCCATAAAAATCTGCGGGGCATTAAAGGCGTTGTGACGGTTGACGGAGACAATCAGCATGATGTGCGTGATATTGCGGCATGTGTAAAGGAAATGCTAAAGACAGAAAAGGTTGTGCTCGGTGTCAGGGATTTTTCGGGGAAAGATATCCCTTGGAAATCAAAAGCCGGAAACAATATCACGAGATTTGTATTCAGACTTTTTTGCGGAATAAAAATTTCGGATACGCAAACGGGATTAAGAGCAATTCCCTTTAAATATCTTGAATTTATGACGGAAATTTCGGGTGAGCGGTTTGAATATGAAACAAATATGCTGCTTGAGATGAAAGACGGGCACGTGCCTTTTTCGGAAGTCAAAATAAGGACAATTTATGAGGATAAGGAAAATTCCACGTCACATTTTCATCCCATAAAGGATTCGTTTAAAATATACAAGATAATTTTTAAATATGTTTTTTCGTCCTGGCTTTCGTCAGTAATAGATATTTTAATTTTTTTCTTGCTTTCCGTCTTATTCGGTAATATAGTAAGCAAAGGATTTATATTGTTCGGCCATGAATTTTCGGCCGACTGGCTTGTTGTTTTTTATTCGACATTTTTGTCGAGGGCGATTTCTTCGGGATTCAATTATAAAATGAATCGGCATGTCGTATTTAAATCAAATGCCAAATATTCTTTTTTTAAATATTACCTTCTTGTGATTGTGCAGCTTACCGTTTCTGCGGTATGTGTATCGCTTCTTTCCGGGCTTTTCGGAGCGGGGAGCGTGCTTAAGACAATTTGCAAGATTGTGGTAGATACATGTTTGTTCTTTATAAGCTTCAGGATTCAAAGAGCCTGGGTTTTTAGGGAATGACAAATTTGGGGAAAAAATTGCCCCGTAATTTTAAGGGCCTGTTCCGGTTTCGACGGGGGCTTTGAAACTATGGTAGCCATCCGTGGAGGCGAGCCACGTAAAAACACCAAAAAAAATAAACGCTAACGATAATTTAGCACTCGCAGCCTAAGGGCGGCGCGTCGGCCCGTGTGCACCCACACATTCGGATACCGGCGTCAAAATTGTGGGAAACGACACGCGGTAAGCTTTGCCCGCGCGGGCGTATCATGAAGCTACCGATTAACAAAGCGCGTCTGCTTGCTTTGTTAAAAGGGAAATGCATTTTGCAAGATAGCCGACTGTGATGGAAGAAGCTGTGGCGGATGGGTTTTCGGACAGGGGTTCGACTCCCCTCAGGTCCATTTTTTGATGCGCAGAAAATAGTATAATTTTTTTGTACGAAAAGAGAGGTGACATGGAATATGTATTATTTAAAGCAATACGATACGACAATTGCCGAATTTAATATATTTTTTGACAATTTCGGATTCCGTGTCGAAGACTTTTCGTATGACAAATCAAAAGAATATTTGCTTCCGATTAATTTAAAAAAAACAAACGAAGGAATGGCATCATGGCTTAAACACAGAACCATTCCCAAAAACCGCGAATTTGTGGATAGTTTTCTTGCGAAAACAGGTGTCGGGAGCAACAACTTAAAGGGAATTATCGATATTTGCAAAGGCCTTTCGCTAAATGATTCATATTGGGTGTCAAATGAAGGATTTGATAAAACATTTAAGGAAGTGAATCTTTTTGAAAACAGATTCAGCAATATCCTTGGGGCAATAGCTTTTACGGGATTCGGTTCGTCTGTTTGTTCGGATTTTTTTTTGTCTCCGGAATTTACCACAAACGGAATGCTTGCAAAATGCTGGAGAAGAATTGACGGAAAAATTTATCTTTTTAAGGCAGGAACATTGGGCGCCGCAAATACCGGCAACGAACCGTATTCGGAATATTATGCGTCTCAAATTGCGGAAGCAATGGGAATCGAGCATGTGCATTACAATCTCTCCAAATGGAAAAACAGACTTTGCTCCGTGTGCGAATTGTTTACGGATGTTAATCATTCGTTCATGCCGATAGGGTATTTGGTGCACTCAGATAATTTTATCGATATAATTAAGTATTATGAGAAGCCGGGAAATAAATATTACAATGCCCTTACGGATATGATTGTATTTGATGCGATAATTTGCAATACGGACAGGCATACGGGAAACTTTGGACTTTTGATTGACAATTCGACAAATATGCCTGTTTCCGCGGCTCCACTTTTTGATCATGGATTGTCGCTGTTTAATTTTGCAATGGACAATGACAATTTAAAAACACATGAAAATGCGCTTCAATATGCCGAAACAAGACATCCTGCATGTTATGCCGATTTTATCGGACTTGCAGGGGAATATATGAATAAATCCGCAAAAGATAAATTAAGACATTTAATCGGTTTCAAATTTAAAAAGCACCCAAGATATAATTTGGGGGACAAAAGACTTAAAATAATTGAAGGAGTTATCGGTGAAAGAGTAAGCAGACTGCTTCGGTAAAGTTAAGACAGAGGAAACTTTATGACATATAAAGTATGTATTCCGAACGTTTTTTTTAATTCTGATAAGACATATCTCGGAAAGGTCGGATATCATCTTCAGCAGGCGGTGGAATTGGCACTTAAATTTCAACTTGAAATGAACGGAATCGAATATCCGAAAATGCATGATATAACTCAGTTGATTTTAATTTGTAAGGCATCGGAAACAGATATTTATGTTTCCGAGTATATTGACGATCATTCGGAAATGTTTACCGAATGGGAGGCAAAGTCGAGGCGCGTATTGAATTACAGACTTGAAGAAAGAAAGACGGACAAGGTTTATTTGGAAGTTTCGGATTATATAAAACGAATAAAAGCGGAAAATGAGCATGATAATAATACAGAAGATTAAGAATCGGAATAATTTATAAAAATTCAAGCCGGGTATCTAAGCGGATTGCAAATATAATTGACTTTTAATTCTAAAAAAAGAAGGTTGTAATCACCTTCTTTTTTTGTTATTCTGAAATTAAATAAAAAAGACTTCCGAAAGAAGCCTTTAATGCACCAATGTGCGCAGGACAGAGCCTGTGAGTTCGGATAACCTTTATTTGAACTCGCAATGCAAATTTGTAGGGGTACTACAAAAAAGCATTAACATTTTAATATAGAGGAGGAGTTTTGTCAAATGGAAAAAGAAAAACAGATATATGTGGGGCTTGATATAGGGACAAATTCGGTTGGGTATGCGGTTACCGACGAAAAGTATAATTTGCAAAGATTTCATGCTGCCGATGCCTGGGGAAGTGTTATTTTTGATGAAGGAACTTTGTGTGATAAAAGAAGATCGTTCAGGTCATCAAGAAGAAGACTTGACAGAAGACAGCAAAGGGTGCAGCTTTTAAGAGAACTGTTTGCGGAAGAAATTGCAAAAGTCGATCCGAGGTTTTTTATAAGACTTTCGGAAAGCTTTAAATGGCGTGATGAAACTGATGATAAATATATCTTTTTTAATGATGCGGGATATACGGATTCAGATTATATGAAAGAATATCCGACGATACATCATTTGATATGTGAACTTATGAAAAATAAGAAGCCGCACGATGTGAGGCTTGTTTATCTTGCACTTGCATGGCTTGTGGCACACAGAGGACATTTTTTAAGTGAAATCAAGGCTGAAAAAATCGATGAAATAACAAGCTTTGATAATGTGTTTGCGTCATTTAAAAAATTCTTCTCTGATAACGGTTATGATTTTCCTTGGGAAAAATCAAATATTAAATTGCTCAGTGATATATTAAAGAAAAAAATGAATGTTACCATAAAATATGCCGAATTAAAAAATTGTCTTGTGGGAGTCGGAAAGCCGCAAAAAGAAGTGACTGAAAATTTTCCATTCAGTGAAGAAGGAATAATAAAGCTGCTTGCGGGAGGCAACTATAAATTAAAAGATCTCTTCGATAATGATGATTATATGGATCTTGAATCAATAAATCTCGCAATGCCCGAAGAAAAATATGATGAGGTTATGACGGCTATAGGGGATGATTTTGATTTGATAAAAGAGCTTCGTAAAATTTATGATTGGAGCGTGCTTGCGGATATTATCGATTATGAAAAGGGAATAAACTGCATTTCTGAGGCAAAGGTTCAAATTTATGAACAGCATAAAAAAGATTTGAAAACACTTAAATTTTTTGTTCGTAAATACGTATCTGACAGATATGATGAGATTTTCAGAGAGGCAAACGACAATAATTACGTTGCGTATTCCTATCATTTGGGTGATAAAAACAAGAATAAAGTTAAGAAAAAGGCAAGTGTTGAAGAATTCTCCAAATATATATTAAAAAATGTCAAAGAAATTCGGCCGTCTGAAAGCGATTCGGCAGAATTTGCCGACATGATTGAAAGATTGGAATTACGTACCTTTTTACCTAAACAAAAATTTACCGACAATCGTGTTATACCGCATCAGTTATATGAATGTGAGCTTTTAAAAATTCTTGAAAATGCAGCCGGTTATTTGCCTTTTCTTTCGGAAAACGATAAAGACGGATATTCGGTAAAGGATAAAATCCGCTCTGTTTTCACATTCAAAATACCTTATTATGTAGGTCCGTTAAATAAAAATTCTGAACATGCATGGATAGAAAAGAAGGACGGAAAAATCACACCGTGGAACTTTAAAGATATGGTGGATGAAGATGCATGCGAAGAAGCATTTATTAAACGCATGACCAATACGTGTACGTACATTCCCGGGGAAAGTGTACTTCCCAAGGATTCCTTGTGTTATCAAAAATTTTTGGTACTTAACGAAATCAATAATTTAAAAATAGAGGGAAGAAAGATACCGGTTGAAGCAAAGCAAGGAATATATAAGGAAATTTTTGAAAAGAAAAAAAGGGTCAAACGTAAAGATATTGAAGAATATTTAATTTGCAACAATTATCTTGAAAAGGACAAAAAGGAAACATTGTCCGGAATTGATAAAGATATTCATTCTTCATTGTCAACGTTTATTTCGTTTAATCGTATTCTTGAAAACGGTATTTTATCGGAAAAACAGGTTGAAAGAATAGTTGAACGGGCATCATATGCAGAGGACAAAAGCAGAGTTGTAAAGTGGTTAAGGAAGGAATATTCATTTCTTTCAGACGATGACATAAAATATATTTCGAAGATAAAAATAAGCGATTTCGGAAGGCTGTCAAGATATTTTCTTACAGAGATTGAGGGGGTCGTGGATAAAAGTACAGGTGAACTGACTAATGTTTTACGGGCCATGTGGGATACAAACAACAATTTGATGGAAATTTTGTCGGACAGATGTACTTTTATGGATAAAATCAAGGAAATTAATAAGGATTTCTATGCTTCTTCGGCAAAAACGTTAAAGGAAAGACTTGACGATATGTATG
>CAVJHK010000025.1:18400-20093 GCA_963649295.1 Lachnospiraceae bacterium
GTATGTTTCCAATGCAGTAAGGCGTTCAATTTACAGAACTATGGCTATCGTTAAGGATATTGAAAAGGCATTTGGAAAACCGGATAAAATTTTTGTTGAGATGACAAGAGAAGAAAAAAAGGAGCTTAAAGGTAAAAGAACCCAAAGTCGGTATGAGCAAATTCTGGAACTTTATAAGCATTGCGGTGAAGATGTAAAAGATCTTAACGACAAACTTATAAATATGGGAGATACGGTTAATAATCGTATTCAAAAGGACAGCTTATTTTTATATTTTATGCAATTCGGCAAATGTGCCTACAGCGGAGAGATAATTGATTTAGATAAGCTTATTAACGAAAATTCAAAGGAATATAACATAGATCATATTTATCCGCAAGCTCTTGTAAAGGACGACAGCATTATAAACAACAGGGTACTTGTTTTGTCAAGTATAAACGGAAACAAAGACAATATATATCCGATTAATGCCGGTATCAGAAGTAAAATGCGCAGATGTTGGGATTATTGGCATAGGATCGGCGCAATAAGCGATGAAAAGTATAAGAGGCTGATTCGACAAACTCCATTTTCGGATGAAGAAAAATACGGATTTATAAACAGGCAGCTGACGGAAACATCGCAGTCAACACGTGTTATTGCGGGATTATTAAAGGAAAAATATCCCGACGCCGAAATAGTATATACCAAAGCGGGCCTTGTGTCGGATTTTCGCCATGAATATGAATTACCTAAATCGAGATTGTATAATGATATGCATCATGCAGTTGATGCATATTTAAATGTTGTTGTCGGAAATGTATATGATATGACATTTTCAAAAAAGTGGTTTAGTGTCAATTCGGATTACAGTATAAAAACGAAAACTATTTTTGACAGATTTTTGGAAAGAAACGGTCAAATTATTTGGGAAAGAAGTATGCTTCCGAAAGTTAAAATAACCGTCCGGAAGAACACCGCTCATTTTGTTAAAATGTCAAGCTTCAAGACGGGCGGATTATTTGACCAAATGCCTGTAAAAAAATCCGAAGGGCTGACACCCTTAAAAAAAGGACTTTTAACCGAAAAATACGGAGGCTACAATAAGGCAGGCATTATGTTTTTTATTCCGGTTAAATATAATACCGGTAAGAAAAAAGAGATAATGATTATGCCTGTGGAAATGCTTTTTGGGAATGAATTTCTTAAGGATATACTCTTTGCAAGAGCGTATACGGCAGACAGAATTAAGAAAATTACGGGAAAGGAAGCAAAAGAAATTTCTTTTCCTATGGGGATGAGACCGTTGAAAATTAATACGGAACTTTCTTTTGACGGATTTAGGGCTTGCATAACGGGAACGAGCAATTACGGTACACAACTTACGTTGCAGGATATCGAGCAGTTTTCATCGGATTATTGTTGGAATAATTATATTAAAAAGCTTGAAAACTATGTTAACAAAATTAAAAATTCAAATCATAAATATGATGAAAAGTTTGATCTTGTGACTGCAGAAGAAAACAAAAGGTTGTATGCATTGTATATAGATAAATATGAGAACAGTATATACAAAAAAAGAACAAATTCTCCGCTCAAAATTTTAAAGGATGGTAAAGAAAAGTTTGAAGCTCTTGACATGGATAATCAATGTAGAGTTCTTTTAAATATTCATGAAACTTTTGGGAGATTATCGGGTGGCTGTAATTTGGAA
>CAVJHK010000025.1:20103-22362 GCA_963649295.1 Lachnospiraceae bacterium
AATTAATCGGAGGAAAAAAAAAGAGTTCAGCAACATATATAAATGTATCTGTTTCAAATTGGAAAAATTATTCATGCGTCAAGGTTATTGATAAATCACCTTCCGGATTGTGGGAACGGGAATCATGTAATATTTTGGAGTTATTATGAGCTGGCGGGTTGTTGTAATAGAAAATCAGGCAAAGCTTGACTATAAGATGGGATATATGGTTGTGCGTGGGATTGAAACAAGGAGAGTTTTTCTTGATGAAATTGCGATTTTGCTTATAGAAAATCCCGCTGTGTCATTAACGGGAATTCTTCTTGAGGAACTGGTTGCAAAAAAGATTAAAGTGATATTTTGCGATTCAAAAAGAAGTCCGATTTCCGAACTTGTTCCGTATCACGGAAGTCATGACAGTTCAATGAAAATCAGAACGCAGGTGAATTGGGATCAGGGTATTAAGGATCTTGTATGGCGTGATATTGTTATTGCCAAAATAAGAAAACAGGAGGAATTTTTAAGGGAAATAGGCAAGAAAAACCAGGCTGAGTTTTTATCCGGATATATTTCTGAGGTTGAGCCAAAAGATGCCACAAACAGAGAAGGACTTGCCGCAAAAGTATATTTTAATGCATTGTTCGGCATGGAATTCACAAGAAACGACGACAGCTATACAAATGCAGCCTTAAATTATGGATACAGCATAATTTTGTCGGCGGTAAATCGGGAAGTTGCTGCAAACGGGTATTTGGCACAACTCGGAATATTTCATGACAATATGTTTAACTATTTTAATTTGTCCTGTGATTTAATGGAACCGTTCAGAATACTTGTAGATCGCATGGTATACGGTGAAAACTTTACGGAATTTGATAAAACAGAAAAAAGATTTATGTGGACTTTGCTTGATAAGAAGGTGCTTATAGACGGACAAAAGCAATTTGTGATGAATGCAATAAAAATTTATACAAAAAGCGTATTTGATGCAATAAACAATAAGGATTTGTCGGAAATAAAATTCTATTCGATCGGGTGAGGATTTTTAAGGGTATATTCATAAAAATCATTTTGCATTGCTATATATATGGAGAGAAGGGATGAGCGGGTTTCGGTTTATGAGAATGATTGTGTTTTTTGATTTGCCTGTCATTACAAATGAAGACAGAAGAAATTATCGTAATTTCAGAAAAAATCTTATCAAAAACGGATTTATGATGCTTCAGGAATCAGTATATTGCAGAATGATAACAAGTCCTTCCATGGAATTTTCCGTAAAGAATATGATAAATGCCAATAAACCACCAAAAGGATTGGTGCAAACATTAATTGTCACAGAAAAACAATTTGTCAAAATGGAGTATATTGTCGGTGAGTATAAAAGTGATGTCATTGATTCGGAAGAAAGGCTGATTGTATTATGAACATTGTTTTACCCGGTATTGATTATGTTTTTGAATTGGGGCGGGAGGGATGCGCAAATATAATAATTGAAAATCAACATCTTCTGTATGAAATTGTTCTTGATATCTCATTTCAGACGGAAGGCATGGACGGAAAAGCAATTTTGTCCGACAACAACAAAATGTCAAGCTTTGATAAAAAATGCGAACTCATTTCTCAATTTGCTCCGTTTGACATTAATCGTAAAAATTTGCTTACAAAAATAAGCTCGGTAATGGTCAAAAAGACTGCGGAAGAAAAATTTTTTATGAGGACCTCGGAAATTTTGGCGGATTTGGAAAGATATCTGATGGAAATATCATTTGATATGGCGGGAAACTTTGAATTTACAAAAATTTCTGCGGACTCGCTTGTCAAGGCTTCGGGATTGCAAATCGAAAACAATTATGATTTACTGGGAGAAAAATTACTCGACTATTTTGAACTGGTGCGGGAATATGATTCGGAAAAACTTTTTGTATTGGTTAATTTGCGGAGTTTTATGTCTGATGAAGAAACAGAAAAATTTATGGAAGACGTTTTGAGACGTAATATGCAAATTCTTATGATTGAGGCGGCGGAACGAAAAATATTGCAATTTGAAAAAAGATATATTGTCGACAATGACTTATGTGTGATATACTGATATTGGTATGAGTCTTGTACAAAACTGCAAATGAACACAAATCGGAACGCATGCCGATCATTTCAAGTATTTGAGGTTTGAGAGCTGTGCAAATTTGTAGGGGTACAAAACAAGGTTGCAGTTACCAAGACAAGGCAAGCGTTTGAGAGCTGTGCAAATTTGTAGGGGTACAAAACGAACCAGTAGTCAAT
>CAVJHK010000025.1:22372-24773 GCA_963649295.1 Lachnospiraceae bacterium
GGCTTACCGGTTTGAGAGCTGTGCAAATTTGTAGGGGTACAAAACCCGTTGTCGGGGTTCCAGCCGTCGCCATATAGTTTGAGAGCTGTGCAAATTTGTAGGGGTACAAAACTGCGAAACCGCAGCGCGTTTGAGGGATGAGTTTGAGAGCTGTGCAAATTTGTAGGGGTACAAAACAGATGTAAATTCCGTACTGATCCCGAAGCAGTTTGAGAGCTGTGCAAATTTGTAGGGGTACAAAACAAAGAATTCAACTGGTGACCTTGAAGCAATGTTTGAGAGCTGTGCAAATTTGTAGGGGTACAAAACTCTTCCCCACATTATCAGGGATGTTAGAGAAGTTTGAGAGCTGTGCAAATTTGTAGGGGTACAAAACTCAGGGGCAAGATTGTTAAGTAATGCTAATGTTTGAGAGCTGTGCAAATTTGTAGGGGTACAAAACTATGAAATCGACAAATACGCAATGCAGATGTTTGAGAGCTGTGCAAATTTGTAGGGGTACAAAACTAAAAGATAAAATAAACAACCCCAAAACCCGTTTGAGAGCTGTGCAAATTTGTAGGGGTACAAAACGCAGACGTATAGACGATGCAAATGCCTTTGTTTGAGAGCTGTGCAAATTTGTAGGGGTACAAAACCAATTATCGCGGTATCGTCGGCGCACCCGGTTTGAGAGCTGTGCAAATTTGTAGGGGTACAAAACATTGCTTCAGGATAGCAGAATTACCAGTGTGTTTGAGAGCTGTGCAAATTTGTAGGGGTACAAAACCAAACAAGACAAGAGGTATGCTTGAACTTGGTTTGAGAGCTGTGCAAATTTGTAGGGGTACAAAACTGCTTTTCCATTGGCTTCATCATACACCGCGTTTGAGAGCTGTGCAAATTTGTAGGGGTACAAAACTTTTATAAATCGTTGTACGAAAAACTTCTCGTTTGAGAGCTGTGCAAATTTGTAGGGGTACAAACGTCAAATAAAATCAATTTATTTTTTTTAGCGCATGAGATTTAAGTCTCGTGCTTTTTTTATACAAAAACAGAAAAATGTGTAAAATACAAAAAAAATCGCCATAAAAATGTGCAAAAATACAAAAAAAACGCCATAAAAATGTGCACAAGCTTGAAAAATACTCCAAGAGGTGTTAAAATGCGCATGATTAAACGGAGAAAAAATTATGAGCTCAATATATTTAAAGCGAAAAATAGATGATTATCTCATAAGTTGGAAGGCGGATTCGGGTAGAAAACCGTTAATCGTGCGAGGATGCCGGCAAATAGGCAAAACCGAATCGATAAGGCATTTTGCGCAAAATGCGGGATATGAGAGCTTTATCGAAATAAATTTTGTGAAAGAAGAAAAATATAAAAAAATTACCGGTAACGGATATGCCGCAAACGATATTATAAAGAACATTTCTTTGATCGATCCGTCAAAGAGATTTGTGGCTCATAAAACACTTATTTTTTTTGATGAAATAACGGAATTTCCGGATATTGCCACTTCTTTGAAATTTTTTAAGGAAGACGGACGTTTTGATGTAATATGCTCGGGTTCGATGCTTGGCTTAAATTATAAAAAAACAGAAAGCAACAGTGTCGGATTTAAAACGGATTATGAAATGTATTCAATGGATTTTGAAGAATTTTTGTGGGCAAAAGGCTACAAAGACGATGTAATTTCCGATATGCTTATGCATATGAATACAATTACAAAATTTACCGAAAATGAAATGTTGGTTTTTCATTCTCTTTTTTTGGACTATGTTATTTTGGGCGGGATGCCGGCGGTTGTGAAAGATTACATAGAAAAAGGCACGTTTGAAGGCTCGCTTGACACACAGCACCAGCTTATTCTTGACTACAAAGAAGACATAAGAAAATATGCCGAAGGACTTGACCAAACCCGCATAATGAATGTTTTTAACAGTGTTGCCGTGCAGCTTGCAAAAGAAAATAAAAAGTTTCAGATATCCAAAGTCGAAAACGGCGCAAGATTCAGAGATTACAGAGGATGTGCTGAATGGCTTGCGGATGCGGGGACGGTGAATATTTGCTATTGCTTAAATGATGCGGAACTTCCCCTTTCGGGAAATTACGATCCCGATAAATTTAAACTGTATTTCAGTGATACGGGGCTGCTTGTTTCGATGCTTGACGAAGAATCGCAGGAGGATTTGCGCGCAAATAAAAATCTTGGTGTATATAAGGGGGCACTTTACGAAAATATGGTTTCGGAGGCTCTTGTAAAGGAAGGCTATAAGCTTTATTATTTTAGGCGTGAAGACGGAACTCTTGAAGAAGACTTTTTTATACGTTCTGTGGATAATCTTATTCCGATTGAAGTAAAAGCAAAAACAGGACATTCAAAATCATTAAGGAATTTGATATCGTCGGACAGGTATCC
>CAVJHK010000026.1:0-5720 GCA_963649295.1 Lachnospiraceae bacterium
CGTTATATACCGTTTAAATCAAAAACCACCGTGTGACTTGCCATACGGTGGTTTTTGATTTATGTTATGCTTTAAATCCATTCGGCAAGCCGAGGATATTTGCAAATCTGTTTATAGCTCTTTTTGCAAGTTCGTTTACCGCTTGCTTATAAAAAATTTGTTTGCATATTTTTAACATATCTATTTATAAAAAATATTTCCGAGCATGATATCCTTTTTTAAGTCACGGATAGAAGTGTCCTTATCTATAAACACGGCCTCGATTCCCATTGCAGCAGCCCAGTCTCCCATCTGCTCTGCGGTCAAATCGTACGTAAATGCCGTATGATGTGCGCCGCCCGCTATGAGCCATGCTTCCGTGCCTGTGTAAAAATCGGGTGCCGGAGTCCAATAATTTATTGCCGTGGGAAGCTTTGGAAGGGGCTTTTCAACAGGCTTACATTCAACATCCTGAATAATCAAGCGGAATCTGTTTCCGAGATCGATAAGCGAGGTTGCGATTCCGTTTCCTGTCTTTGATTGGAAAACAAGACGTGCGGGATCTTCACGATTACCCATCGAAAGCGGCTGACATTTAATCTCAATCTTTCCGCTTGCGATTGAAGGACAAATTTCAAGCATATGTGCTTCAATTATGCCTTCCTTGCCCTTTACAAGGTTATAGGTATAATCCTCAAGCATCGAGGTACCCTTTTTGTCACTCATGCCTGTCGTCATGATCTTCATAAGACGAACCATTGCGGCAACCTTCCAGTCACCTTCGGCACCAAAGCCGTATCCCTTTTCCATGAGACGCTGGATCGCAAGTCCGGGAAGCTGCTTTAAGGCACCGAGATCTCCGAAGTGAGTAACGATTGCCTGATAATTCTTTTCTTCAAGAAAACGTTCAAAGCCTATTTCAATTTTTGCCTGTTCTGACACGTGGCGCTTAAATTCTGCGGGGTCTCTTCCCTCAAGGCAAATATCGTATTTTGAATAATATTCGTCGGTAAGTATATTAACGTCGGAAGCGGAAACCGCATTTACGCATTCCGCAATTTCGTTTACGGGATAAGCATCGATTTCCCAGCCAAACTTAAGATGAGCTTCAACCTTGTCACCTTCGGTTACGGCAACGTTTCTCATGTTGTCGGCAACTCTCATTACACGGATGTGGCTTGATTCGATAATACCTATTGCGGTTCTCATCCATGAAGCAAGCTTTTCCTGAACAGACAAGTCGCCCCAGTAGCCTACTATCGTTTTTCTTTCGATTCCCATGCGGGTTAAGATGTGAGCATATTCCCTGTCACCGTGAGCCGCCTGGTTTTCGTTCATAAAATCCATGTCCATTGTTGCATAAGGGATTTCTTCGTTGTATTGCGTATGGAAATGGCAAAGAGGCTTTAAAAGCTCCTTAAGTCCAAGTATCCAGCTCTTTGCGGGCGAAAAAGTATGGCACCAGACAATGATTCCGGCACATTCGTCGTCCGTATTTGCTTCGTTGAAAGTCTTTCTGATGAGCTCGTTTGTGATAAGCGTGGGCTTCCAGACTATTTCAAAGGGAAGAACATGCGACGCATTGAGACGCTCAACGATTTCCTTTGAATGAGCGGCAACATGATTTAAGCATTCTTCGCCGTAAAGGTCCTGCGAGCCTGTGCAAAACCAAAACTTATAATTTTTTACCTTTAACATTTTGATCTCCTTAAAGCTTTATTTATATGATTTACGGTCGGGTGAAAACCGAAAAACATTTCGTTAATCAAGCGAAAACAGTTCCATAATCTCTTCTTTCGAAAGCGAATTTATGAAGGTTTCCTTTGTTGAAATAATGGACTCCGAAAGCTCCTTCTTTTTGTTTTGGAGCTTGAATATTTTTTCTTCGATTGTGCCTTTTGTGATAAGCTTAATCACTTCGACAACGTTCTTTTGACCGATTCTGTGGGCACGGTCTGTTGCCTGGTCTTCGACTGCCGGATTCCACCATGGGTCAAAGTGGATGACGGTGTCGGCGCCGGTTAAATTAAGACCCGTACCGCCTGCCTTTAGGGAAATTAAGAACAACTGGCAGTCTCCCGCATTAAAGGCTTTGACATATTGAAGACGCTCGTCCTTTTTTGTGCTTCCGTCAAGATAAAAATAAGTGAATTTAAGCTCATCAAGCGATTTTTTGATTATCTCAAGCATTGAAGTAAATTGCGAAAAAACAAGTATTCTGTGGCCGTTTTCTACGAGCCCCGGAACAATTTCAAGGAACAAATCGAGCTTTCCGCTCCGTCCGGAATAATTTTCTATAAATGTAGACGGATGACAGCAGATTTGCCGGAGCCTTGTAAGCGCCGCAAGAATCTGGAAACGGCTTGCGTTTATTCCTTCGTTTAGGAGCTCTTCTCTTATGTCTCCCTTTACGCTTTCAAGGTAAGACAGGTAAAGATTCTTCTGTTCAAAATTAAGCTCAGCCATCATCTTTTCTTCGATCTTGTCGGGCAGCTCCGTCAGTACATCCTTCTTCATACGACGGAGTACAAAAGGCAGAATACGGCGGTTAAGCGATGCCTTTGCGCCTTCGTCGCCCTTTGTTATCGGCTTTTCGTATTTGGTAATAAACCTTGTATAAGAAAGCAAATAAAACGGCATTATGTAGTCAAATATCGACCAGAGCTCGGAAAGCGAATTTTCGATCGGTGTGCCGGTTAAGGCGAATCTGTGCTCAGCCTGCAAGCTCTTTACGGATTTTGCGTTAACGGAAGCCGCATTCTTTATGAATTGGGCTTCGTCAAGGAATATCGTATTGAATTTTTTGTCGTCATATGCGTTTATGTCACGTCTTATCAAAGGATAAGACGTAATGTATACGTCTGTAGAATCATTTGCCTTGATCAAGGATTCACGTTCTGCGGGCGTTCCTTCTATAATTTTTAAATTAAGTGACGGAGAAAATGCTTCAAATTCGTCAAACCAGTTATATACTACAGATGTAGGACAAATGACAAGGAATTTGTCGTCCGGATTCATTTCTTTTCTCTTTGTGATATAAACAATCGCCTGCAAGGTTTTTCCGAGACCCATGTCGTCTGCCAAAATTCCGCCGAGCCCGTTTTCCGAAAGATTCATGAGCCACTTGTATCCCGTAATTTGATAAGGACGAAGTGTTGCGGTGATTTTTGAGGGCAGCTCATAATCCTTGGTTTCTAAATTTAAAATATTGTCTACAAGTGTCTTGAACTCCTCGTTCTTTGTAACGGTAAAATGCCCCGTGTCAAAAATTCTGTCGGCAAAAAGCGCAAGCCCTTTTGACACCTGCAATATGTCCTTTTTTTCAACGTCTTTTGCGCTTATGTTTAAATCGTCCAGGATGTTGTTAAGCGTATTCATTTCGTCCGATTCGAGATTTATAAACGAACCGTCTGATAGCCTGAAAAATTTCTTTTTTAGCCTGTAAGCACGGAAAAGAGACTTAAGTTCTTCCTTTGAAACGTCTCCGTAAGTGAAATTAAGCTCAAGCAAATCACTTTCGTTTGAAACGTTAAGGCCGATAGAAAACCTTCTGTTTTGCGAAGATTTAAGCTTTTTAAAGTCTTCCGAATAAAATAATTCTGCGTGTTCTGAAAGCGCATTTATTCCGTCCGTAATAAACGAATAAATACTTGAATCAGCCTTCAAAAGGTAAAATCCCGAATATGCCTCAAAGCCGTTTGATTCCAAAATGTCGCAAATGTTTTTTTCTTCTGTTTTGTTCCTTAAGATAATATAAGGCTCACTCTTTGGGCTTTCAAACGAATTGAAGCGGTATTCGCCGTAATTATATATGATCTCCGCTTTTATATATGAATTATATTTGTCAAAATAAATCTGCGCCTTAAATTCCGGCGAAAGGTATTTGTCGGATAATTCCTCCGGAATTTCAAAATCCATTGTGTCATGGAGCTTAGGTAATACAAATTCAAGGAAGCGCTGCTTATATTTTCCTTCAAAAACAAGCGGTGTCCTGTCTCCGCCAAGGTTATTGAAAAAAGGCAGAAAATTATGCAAAAATACCTTGTCGGGCGTATAAATAAAGCCGTCACGATAAAGCACTTCACCGTTTTCCGAAAGCGGAATCACGGGCTCTTTGTCCTTATAGTCAAAAATTATTTCGTCGTCGTGATTTATGAGTTCAAATTCGATATTGGGATTTTTGGTCACAATATGCACATCAAAATACTGTGCGCCATAAAGTTCAAGCGTACAGGAAAGATTTCCCATTTGCTTTAAAAGCTTTATAAACAAAAATTTTGAAAGGTTTAACTGCGACTTTGAAAAAATATCTGCGGAATCGTTGTTATGAGACAATTCCATTACATCATAAATTCCGAGAAGATAATCAAGGAATGCTTTTGAATCCCTGTCAAATGCGCTTTCTCCGTATATAAAGTGAAAGTCCTTTCCGAGAACAATAGGCTCTTCCTTTACAAAGGAATCAAGGAATTTTTTTAAATTCTGAACCTTATAAAGTCTGCTGCTTCCGACTTTAATCGAAAGCAAAGCAACTCCCGAATTGTTTTTCAAAATCGATCCTATCGAAATCACGGGCTCGATATGAAAAACATCGCCTGTTTTTGTAATCGAACGCTGATTGTCAAAATAATCGAGAATGTCATAAATGCGCTTTTCGGAAGGAGTTTTGGGAAGATTTCCTGAAGTTTTTTCCTGATGCTTATAAAGCATGCAAAGAGCGCATATTACATGCTTGCATGCGCCGTGACCGAGAAGGCTTCCGGGACATGAGCACGAATAATCAAACATGCCGTCTCCGATTTCGTTTATAAAAACGGTATAAGTGCTGCTTCCCTTAATCAAAAATTTGTATTTTTGATTTTGCTTTGAGTAAGAAGCACTTTGGATGTGACCGTTTTTGAAATAGGTGACACCGCGCAAATAGGTTCCCTCGTCGGGAGCGATATTTCTTATTTTTTGTTTGGTAATCTGAATCATCTTAACCTCTGATCAAATATCAAGGGACAATTGCAACTCTTCCTGAACCTCTATCTTAAAGTCTTCCAGCTTTTCGGGATTTATTATGGGCAAATCCGAAAGTGAGGAAAGACCAAAATTTCTCAAAAATTCATCCGTTGTACCGAGCAATATCGGGCGTCCGGGTGCATCCATACGCCCAAGCTCCGTCACAAGATTGTATTCGATGAGCTTGTTTATTACGTGATCCGAATTTACACCGCGAATCCCCGAAATTTCCGTTTTGGTGACAGGCTGCTTGTAAGCGATGATTGAAAGTGTTTCAAGGAGCGCATCTGTCAGTATATGTTTTTTCGGTGCATGCGCAACCTTTATGATATATTCGTACATGTCGGGCTTTGTGCACATTTGAAAAGAGTCGTTTAATTCTATTATTTGCAATCCGCCCGTGCTTTCTTTATATTCAATCATCATATTGCGAAGTATATTGCGGATAAGAGTGACATCCTGCCCCAGTGCCTCTGCAATGCGGCTTACTTCAACCGCCTCGCCCATCGTAAAAAGTATTGCTTCTATTTTTGCTTCAATTTCTTTAACATTCATTAAATTTGTTTATTCCTTTTAAAGGCTTAATTTTTTGTCTTTTGTAAAATTCAAATTTAAAATCGACTTAAAAATTTAGTTCCTTGTCTTCCGTAAAATCAACGACATCATCAGCAAGATAATTTATTTCCATATCTTCTGCAATATCTTCCTGTTTTACTTCTATACGCCCCATTTTCATG
>CAVJHK010000026.1:5730-10608 GCA_963649295.1 Lachnospiraceae bacterium
GCTCAAGGACGCATAAGAAAGTCACGATTATGTCCATTTTGGTTTTGCCTGTTTCAAGCAATTCCCTAAACCAAAATTTCTTTTTTGAAAGTCCGTATGTTTGCACATAAAACATTTTTTGCGGAAGCGTCACTTCTTCCTTTTCGATTTTGCCGAATTTTGAACGTATCGGATCGATTTTGTCTTCACGGCGCCGCATTACGCCTTCAAAAATATTATTTAATTTTGTAAGTGTAATGCCGTTTAACAAGCCTTTAACGTCAACGGGCTCGTGATAGTCTTTTATCGTATCGGGAATTGATTCTTCCTTATAAAATACCTTGTCCGCATAGGTTGCCATGGATTTTAGCTCAATCGACGTATATTTATACATTTTGTATTCAAGCAGCCTTTCGACAAGCTCAGCTCTCGGGTCGATTTCTTCTCCGGTCTCCGGATCCTTTTCGTGAGGAAGGAGCATTTTTGATTTGATGCGAAGTAATGTGCTTGCCATAACAAGGAATTCGCTTATTGAATCCATGTCCTTTGTCTCGTTATAATTTATCGCTTCAAGATATTGATCCGTGAGCAGAGAAATCGGAATATCATATATATTTATCTTGTTTACATCTATCAAATGAAGGAGCAGGTCAAGCGGACCTTCAAATGCGTCAAGTTTTATCGGGATTGACATAAAAACCTCGAATTTTGAGTTTCTTTTTTAACCTGTCAATTATAACATAAAGAATTCGAAAAAAGAAGAGACAAACTTAAGCCGAATTCCGGATTTTTGTATAGTTAGACTATAACCTCGGATCAAATGCGTAATAATATCCGGATTAAAGCGACAAAATGTCGATTGAGCACCTGTTAAACACGCGCGCAGGGATCAGGTGTTCTCCCGCACCCGCACTCACAAAGTGGTTTTTGTTGTATATTCCCTTTGTGCGGTGCTTTATTCCAAATGTTGGAAATATAATTCCGTCCGTAAAGGGAAGCCTTATGACGCCTCCGTGATTGTGACCCGATATAATTAAGTCCCAGTCATTAATACCCGCATAATATTCATAAAAATCGGGATTATGAGCAAGAAGAATTTTGCGGGTGGGATTTAAAATGGCGGGATTTGAAACGGTAGGATTTGAAACGGTGGGATTTGTATCCGCGGAAATCTTATTATCGGGATTGATGCTCAGTACTCCCGCATTTTTATTCATATCCGTAAATTTAAATTCAGGAAATTTCTTATAATCCGGAAACTTTCCCTTTTTGTAAGCCGCACAAAACAAGGATATCCCGTATATTTCTGCCGTGTCCGTTAAACGTATATGTGAATTGTTAAGGATTGTTATATTTTCGGGCAAAGAATTTAAATAATTTTTAAATTCTTCCGGAAATTTTTCACGCATGCTTAATTCATGATTTCCGAAGGAATAATAAACAGGTGCGATTTTTGAGAGACGCTGAAGTGTTTTAAGTCCCTTTTTATAGTGCCCCGTGCTTTTTATGGGGACGTCCCCCGGAATAAAAATAAAATCCGGAGCTTCCGCTTTTAAATGCGCAAAAACATTAGGAAAAAAAATTTTGTTGTGGATATCGCTGATAACAGCAGCCTTAATATTAAGCCCCAAATTGATTTTATAATGATTAAACAAAATGCATTTATGCTCAAAAAATTCATATAAAGCATAAATGCAAATAAGTATTGTTGCAGATATAATATATATCATTGTTTCACCCGTATTAAATGATTATAAGATTAAAAATACGTTTTTTTGCAATAATTTATTCGGAAAGTGCATAAAAGTTTATCGTGAATTGGAAATTGTAAACGGCTTCATTGTCTTCCTTATCGTATACCGGAATATTTATATACGATATCGTGTTAAAATATTCCGAATTTTCAAATTTCCAGAGCATCGTAAAAAAGTCGGAATATGAACCGCTCACGGAAATTGTAAACGAGCCCATATAATATGTCCCGAGGTCTTGGAGTGAATTAAACACGAGCGACCTTTTTGTGAGCTTATCTCCTATCGTTTTTTCGATAAAAGTAAGCATTTCTCGGTCATCCCATTTTGCGGGAAACTGCGCAACCGCTTTTTCGTACTCGATTTTGGTAGCCTTAAGCTCCGTTTCAACCGCCGTCAGCCCTTTCCCTTGAGAGGAAAGTGTTGTAAGAAGCACTTCCTTTTCGGCAATTTGGGATTTAAGGCTTGTTATATCTTCCTTTACCGGACTATAAAAAAAGTTATTGAAAAGCATTACCGCAATAAATACAAAAGCGATTACGATCAGTATTTTTTCTTTTAAGGTTATCTTTTTCACGAGTCAGTCCTCAACGATTTTTATTGTAAGTGTAAAGCTTTGAATTTCTGTTTCTTCCTGTGACGTTCCCGTTATCTGCGAATATGTGATTTCGCCCACATAGGGAAGGATTCTCAAATCATCCATATATTCGCCCACAAGCTCGTAATTCGGTGATTTTGCGGAAATCGTAAGCATATCTTCTTTTACCGAATAAGAAGAAATCGTAATATCCGCAGGCTTCCGGTCAAAAATATCGCACATAAGGTCGGTCATCACATAATTCTTTTTTGCTACATCCTTTATTTTTTCAATCTTAAAAAGGAAGCTGTCGTAATCTGATTTCGTCTTTGTATATTTTTCCGCAACATCTCCGTAAGCGGAAACCTGATCGTCTAAGTCTTTTAAAGTATTACCAAGCTCCTGCCTTTCCTTTAACGGCTCATATACAAAATAGTTTCCGAAATAACTTACAAAAGTGACAAGCAAAAGCACATAAATCACGATTCTTGACGGAGACAGGCTTTTTCTTTTTTGTGGAATTAGGTTTATGTCTTTATATAACATTTTTTATACCCATTCTGCTTTCAATGTAATTGCAACTGCGCCCACATAATCCTCGATATATACGGGATCCGACGATTTTTTTGACGCTTTTTTGTTAATTTTATATCCCGCAATTTCGGATAAAGTAAATACGGGAACATTTAGCTGCTTACTGAAATATTCTTTGATACCGCCGAGTCTGCTTGATCCTCCCGAAATCACAATACAGTCAACACCGTGCTGGTTGTTGTTTGTTTTGTAATAATACATTGTATTGTCAAGCTCGGAAATAATCGAATCGTAATATTCGTAAAGCGAGCCTTCGGTATCGTCGTTCTTTGAAATCTTAAAGCTTTCGGCGGAATTTATATCCATTTTCATCTTTTCGGAAATGGCTTCGTTGATATATTCACCGCCGTAACGGATATTTTTGTGCATTGAATACGAGCCGTTCCTTATGAAGGTAACGTTTGACATTGTAAATCCGATATCGACAAAACATACGTTTTCAAGGATATTCTTTTTGGCAGAAATGTCGTCTTTTTGTATATCGTCTTTATTCAACGCATTTTCAAATATGTTATTTAAAATTTCACCCGCCTCATCGTCGGAAAGAGACGAATGCATGGGAACGGAAAAATCAACCGGCAAAATCGTATCTTCTGCAGGAAGTTCTTTATTTTCCGTCATCTCTTCTGCGGGAAGTTCTGTGCTCTCCGTCATTTCTTCTGCGGGAAGTTCTGTGCTTTTTGTCATCTCTTCTACGGCATTTTTTAAGTCTTCCGTAATATCGTCGTGATTTAAATAGTCATTTGTATCAAACAGATTATCGTTAAAATCCAGCTTATATTCAAAGTCGGATGTGGGAAGTGACGCATCATCAGGTGCAAAATTGGCTTCGGACGCATTTTGGGGTACAAAATCGGCTTCCGGTGTAACTGTTTCTCCGTAACCCGGATCAAATGTCGTATTGATTTTGTCATTATATTCGTTATCAATCTCCGATTCGGAAGCAGACTCAAACTTTGAAATTTCTTCATAAGCCACTTCAAGTTGTGTTTCATCTTCTGTTATTGGATTCGACATTTGTTTCAATATCGTATCTGCCGCCTGTTCCGACATAAGCTCCTGTACCGATTCTGCAGCCTGTTCCGATATAACTTCCGGTACCGATTCTGCCGCCTGTTTCGATATAAATTCCGGTACCGGTTCTTGCGTTATATCCGCTACCGGTTCAACTTCTTCCGTATTTGCAATCGGCGCATATGTGAGCTTTTCTTTTTCGGAATTTATTGAGCTTGAAATTCTATCGGGTATTCGAGCGGGGTGGGTGTCAAGCTTTTCATAAGCCGTATTTTTAGCTGCATTTTTAGCCGCATTTTCAGCTTCATATTTTTTAAGCTCCGCTTCCACCTCTTCGTCCGTAACGGTAAGATCCGTATAAAGTCCGTCTCCGAGATCATTTAAGGGCTGTCCAAAATACCAGTCGATTTTTTTGGAATTTTCCTGTTCCTTAATTTTCCTTAATCTGATTTCGTTTTCGAGGCGTTTTTTTATTTCTATTCTTTCCTGTTGTTTTTTGAGCTCCGCCTGCTTAAGAGAAGCCTCCCTTGCCGAGATTTCGGCAGCTCTTTTTGCTTCTTCTATTTTTTCTTTTCTCTTTCTTTCGATTTCTGCGAGGCGCTTTTCTGCTTCTATGGCTTTTTGTCTTTCTTCCTCTTCGATTCTTTTTCTTTCTTCTTCTGCTTTACGTTTTTCTTCTTCCGCTATTCTTTGCTTTTCTTCTTCTGCCTTTTGCCTTTCTTCTTCAAGCAGTTTCTTTTTTAATGCTTCCGCAGCCTTTTCTTGTTTTTCACGCTCTAATTTTTCCGCCTTTTCTTTTCTTTCGCGCGTGAGCCTTTCCACCTTTTCTTTTTTTGCTTTTTCACGCAGTTCGTTTAATTTTGCTTTTTCGGCCTTTTTTTTGTTTAGAGCGTCTTTTTTACGCTTTGCTTTTAAATTCTTTTTATTGCTGCTTTTATTTTTGGCATTTTCGTTTGGATTTGC
>CAVJHK010000026.1:10618-23396 GCA_963649295.1 Lachnospiraceae bacterium
GGATTTGCACTTACCTTTTCGGCGCTTTCGCTTAAAGCGGCATTTTCCTTTTCCTTATCGTTAATAATCTTTCTTATAAGCTTTGTATGGGCGTTAGGATAAACATCAATGCTTGTAAGGCGGATTCCCGCACGGCGGCATACTTTTATATAATCGCTTATCAAAGCGCGGGGAGCCGACACAACAAGCACGCGCATGGAAGCTTCCCCCGTGAATTCATCATTCAGTGTTTCAAGAATTCTGTAATCTATCGCATAGTCGCCCGATTGCAAAAGATAGATATTAGAAAGCTCCTGACGAATATTTTGCAATACCTGGTCTTCCTTCATTTGAGGAAGCTTTATTTCACGCATTATTACGTCTTTTCCCGACAGGCAAAGAGTTGCATTTTTTACTGAGCCGCGAAGCTTATGTTTTGCGGCTCGCAGGGCTTTGACCAAAATATCCATAGCCTCAATCTGCCCGTCAACAACAACACCGTTCGGAACAGGTTCCGATGCGACAGAGAGGATTGTATTGCCTTTTACTGCTGCAAACTTGATATTTTTTGAACCTATGTCAATGCCGACTGTTTTTTTGGACGGAACTATTATGGCACTTGTGCGTTTTTTAAACAAATTTTTTTCGCTTTTTGTTTTTTTAAATTTTTTCATACAGAAGTCCTTTATTTAACCGTAGTTAAGTCTTATTTGATAAGTGGATTTGATTTCTATATTGTTTCCGTTTAGGTCACAGTGATTTGAATAAATGGCAATTTCAACCTCTCTTGCTTTTATGCTGAAAGTAAAATCTTTTATATTACCGGCAAGATAAATTTTTGTTTCTTCACCTGTCGAATTGTCGGTTTCTACAAGATACAGATTGTTATTTTCTTTAACAAGTGTCGTAGAATGATCCGAAAAAATAAGTGAATTATTGCCTGTCGAATAATTGTTTGCTTTTCTGCATTCGGTCAAAATCATTTCTGTGGCATTTCTGAGTTCCGTCCGAACCACTATTTCGTCGCTCTCTTTATGAAAAATTCGCGTTCCGTATTCATAAAAAGAAAAAAGCATAAAACATACTACAACAAGGAGCGACAAAGCTATCAAAAGCTCTATTAATGTAAATCCTTTTTGATTGTTTAAATGTTTCCTCATATAGTTATTTCCAATACAATGCGCTGTCATATGAAGTGATTTCGGAGTCGTCTGTGTTATATACGGTAACCGTAACCCGTGACATATTTCCGAGCTCCGTATAATATTTATGGTTTACTTCGATTATAGCATACAGGGCTGAATAATCATCATAAATAACCTTGAATTTATACGGATTTGAAGAGGAAATTTCTGTGCAGTCAAATTCTGTTGCTTCGTTTAATTTTTTTTCCATGCCGCTTATCGAAATGTCGGATATCAAATTCATATATTCCATTATACGTTCCGCCATATAATTTGCGTCAAGCTTTGATTCGGTTTTGTTGTTGATTGTCACAAGCGTTGTTATTGCACGCAAAAATACCACAATCACAATCGACAAAATCGCAATTGACGCCAAAAGCTCTATTAGTGTTTCACCTTTGTTTTTTTTAAACAAATTCATTTTATTTCTTTTATGCCTTTTATAAAATGATCCGCAACATAAGTATCACCCGTTGCCGCAACGAGTGTTTCAAAATCAAGTTTAATGCTAACCACACCGATTGATTTTTTTACACATGAACTCATGAGCAGTGAATCACCGTATATGAATATATTTGTACCCGTTATCGAAGCAAAAACACATGTCGCATGATTGCCGGTCGATGTGGTCTGATATTTGTTTGCGGAATTAATATCTCCGTCAACTATTACATTTACATTTGGCGCATAAATTGCTCCGCATGACAGATATGAATTTTTAAACCAAAGCTCCGTGCGGCTTTCTGAGGCGCCGGGTTCCGCCGCAGCCGAATAAATATTCCCGTAAAAATATGAATTGTTTATTTCGATATTTGCATCAGACGAAATATAAAAATTTGAACATGCTTTATAATTGTTTATGATAAAATCGTCTGTTCCGTAATAATAGAGATTTAATTTGGTATTTACAATTTTTTCGGCTTTTTGGTCATCATCGATTGTTTTGTCACTGTCCGTAAAATTTGAAAGACAATTGTCATTATCTGCTATTCCGTCAAGAAAACACGTTTCTCTTGCATACATATCAAGGGTGGCATCCCCTTCAATAATCATTTTGCCCTGCATATAAACATGGTCCGCAATCAATTTAAGATTTGTGCCGTCTTCCGCATTAAACGTAACCGGGCTGTTTTTGTACAGACGGAAATAATGTTCCGTTGCGGTATCGGGATCGTCGATTATGAATACTTTTAAGTCACCGGCATCTGCGGATGACGGCTTATTTACGTTAAAAACCATCGAATCGTAGGAAGTATCACCGCTTACGCCTTCCGCATCAACATAAAAATCACAATTAAAAATAATTATGACATCACTTTCGTTTGTGATATTGGTTGTAAAGGTGATGTCCTTATATTGCTCATAATCGTTTATATAAATATATACAGTGCCGGAGCCGGTGGTTGTAATATTAATACCTGTCGGCAGATAAGAGCCTATGACACCTGACGTATCCGAAGAAATTTTGTTTGCGGCGATATAAACATCGTGGCCGTTTGTATTAACCTTAAGTTTACCGCCGTTTTGCAATATCAATTCTTCACTTATGTATAATTTAAAATTATCGGCATTTGCATTTATCGTAAGAAGATTATCAAATTTGAGAATCTTGCAAAGAAAATAACAATCATCAGCTTTGACATCAAGTGTAAGTTTTCCGTAATTTAAAGAAGAAATTCGATTTAATATGGTATATTTATTATATTCTTTATATTTGTTATTTTTATTAAATTCTATTGTCGAGTTTATTTCAAATATTCCGACGGAATTATCATCAGACAAGTTTTTACCGGAAAATTCCGGCAGATCAAAGCTCTCTATCGTCGGTGCGTTCGGTATTGTGGGGATTTTTACTTTTCCGCGATTAAGGCTTTTTTGGTCAACGGAATAAAAGCCGTCATATTGATTGGTATAATTTTCATAATTTATGCCTTCGATTGTCTCAATCGGATAATAAGTCGGATAAGTAAAATCGCCTATCAGTTCTATTTTTCCGCTCAAAACAGACATACTTTCCGCTTTTACGTCTTCAAGCGCAACAAGCATAGGTGAGCTTTCGTCTATGGTAAGTGTAGTAATTTCTTCCGATTCATAGGTGGTGGTATTAAAAATTATTCCGTATGTTCCGCGAACCTTTTTTTGCATTCCGTCCTCGTAATTTACGACTGCGGTGATTGTATATGCGCATGTAAATTTGTCGGGACTCGGATTTGCGATTTCATTTACCATAACCGATTGAATATCATAATCAAAGGAATCGGATACTTTTGTCTTAAAATCCATCGCATCAATCTTTTGGTTTAAGCGTTCGATAAATTCTGTATCTTCTATT
Organism: Lachnospiraceae bacterium; assembly: GCA_963649295.1. Classification (GTDB taxonomy): domain Bacteria; phylum Bacillota; class Clostridia; order Lachnospirales; family Lachnospiraceae; genus RGIG3528. The sequence continues at coordinate 14,114 of CAVJHK010000026.1, forward strand.
TCCTTGGAATTATCGGCTGCTTCCTCCTGCATTTTTTCGGCAAGCTCTGCGGCAATTTTGTCTATATAGGTTGACGTAAGCCTCACCGCGCCTTCCGCTTGGTAATAAGCATTGTGCATTTCGGAATCCGTTTCGTTTTCTATGACATGGCGGTCAAGGATTTGATAGGTTCCTACTATAAAAACAGAAAAAACCGCAACAATAAGAAGGACTATGCAAAAGCTGAGCCCCGAATTATCGTCTGCGATTTTTTTTAATCTTTTTTTCAATTTTTACCCCTAAAAAAATTTACCCGCATACCACATAAATATATCGTCAAACCATAGATTTGAAACAAAAAAACCAACCGAAAGAAAAGGCCCGTATGGAAAGGCTTTTTTTAAATCAAATTTCCTAAAGAGCCCTATGATTAATATCACAAAAAGCCCTATATAAGCGGAAAGAGCTATTCCGAACAAAGTTTCCTTTAATCCCAAAAATGAGCCTGCGGCAAGTGCCAGTTTTATGTCTCCGCCGCCGAGTGCGTCACGCTTCAAAACCTTCTCGATTATAACATATAAAACATATAAAAGCATAGCGGGAATTATAATTCCGAGGATTAAATTTACCAAATTTTCTTTTATATTATGATATAAAATCATACGGGTAACCGCACGTACAATTCCGAGCAAAAATATAAAAATATTTAGGGAATTTGGGATTATCATGTTTTTTAAATCAATCATTGTGACCAAAAAAAGCGCTGACGTAAATAAAATTCCAAATAAAAAATCCGGTAGATTATTTGTATTTAACAATACAACAATCCACAATATCCCGTTTAATGCTTCAACTGACGGGTAAATTACAGAAATCCGTGATTTACAATTACGGCATTTTCCCTTTAAAATCAGAAAGCTGATGAGCGGGATATTGTCATACCATTTGATTTTATGATTGCAATTTGGGCAGTGAGACGCGGGGAAAGCAATTGATTCATGCCTCGGAAGCCTGTAAATCACTACATTCAAAAACGATCCGACGCATGTGCCGAACAAAAATGTAAAAATAATAAAATATGCTTTTGTAAGTGTGTCAAAATATGTAAGCATGAGTTATCCTTTTTTATTTCATTTTCGCAATCGAAATTGAAATAAGGAATGAAAATCCGGCACGTTATTTCAATTTGAGCCTCCAAAATGAAATAAGGAATGCGAAGATATAATTTTATTTCATTTTGGCGATTACAGCCGATAAACAAAAACCCCGCTTATAAAGCGGGGTTAAACCCTGAAGGTTAAAGGGATTTTGGATTAGAAATCAGATTAATATCCGGTATTTGTTTTATTCGGTAGCGGCATATGCTTTGCCGTCCGAAGCATTAACTATAAAGCAATTGCCCTTAGAATCGGTTACGATAACTACTTTGGAGGAAGTAGGAAATTCTCTGCCATCCATAAGGTATTTTGCGCCAGTATTGCTGGTAATATCCGATTCAGAAACAATAGCTAAACCGGAATTTGCGAGCCAAGAATATGGTTCGCTAGTTCCTGATTTGCTAGTTTCTGGTTCGCTAGTTCCTGATTCGCCATCTTCAACCTTGCTAGTTCCTGATTCGCCATCTTCAACCTTGCTAGTTCCTGATTCGCTACCTTTAACCTTATTAGCATCAGTTGCCGATGCATTGTAGGCTGTAATCTCCGACGCAAGCGTTCTTGCATTTGCGATTGCAACAGTTTCTTTGGCGTCATTTGCCGATGATACAATCTTCGGCACATAGAGTGTTGCGAGAACTGCCAAAATTGCGATTACAACAAGCAGTTCGATGAGTGTGAAGCCTTTTTGGTTTTCCTTAAAAAATTTCTTCATGATATTGCTCCTTTTTGGAATTTTTTTTTATGATATGGGATAAGTTTATTTTTGAACCCCTAATCCCTAACCACCTGTAATTTAATAAAGCGAAAATAACGGCAAAGCAACCGCAAGTACAATAAAGCCGACCACACCGCCAAGAATTATTATGATTGCGGGCTGGATCATGTCGGTAATACGCTGTACCGCCGTGTCAACCTCTTCGTCATAAAGATTTGCGGCATTATTTAACATCGCTTCTATGCTACCCGATTCCTCTCCCATCATGATCATGTTTTCGAGCATGGGCGGGAAAATATGCTCTTCCTTTATGGGGCCTGTGAGCCCTTTGCCCGATATAAGGCTTCGGCGCACATTTTGAAGCGCTTCCGCAATATAGCGGTTGCCGACAACCTTTGATGTAATATCAAGGCTTTCGGCAATGCCGACACCCGCAGAAAGCAGCGTCGACATCGTGCTTGCAAAGCGCGAGGAGGCATTCTTGACATATAATACAGCAAAAGGCGGAAGTTTGAGTTTTAAATAGTCAAGCTTAAGTCCGCCATTCGGTGTAGAATTATACACCTTCAATACCAACAAAAGTCCAACAATTATTAAAAAAGTTAAAAAACCATAATTTATCAGGAAATTCGATATTAAAATTAACGCCTTTGTGGGTCCGGGAAGCTCCATATTATTTGAATCAAAAAGTGAAATAAACGTCGGCACCACAACGGTCATAAGGATAACCGTTACAATTATTGCAACAATTATTACCATTATGGGGTAAGACAGTCCCGACTTAAATTTTTTTTGGGTCTTATACATTTTTTCAAAGTGATTGTAAAGCGAGTCAAGCGATTTGTCGAGAGTACCGGATTCTTCTCCCGCTTCTATCATATAAATAAAAACCTGCGGGAATTTGTCGCTTTGGTTTTTGATTGATGTTGATAAACTTGCGCCCGTGCGGAGATCCTTTATTATTTCCGCAATCGCTTTTTTCATGACTTTGCTTTCGGTTTGGTCTGACACCATTTGGAGAGCATAAAGCATCGGAATTGCGGCTTTTAGGACAAGGCTGAACTGCTTGCAAAAAAGCATAAGGTCTTTTGTTGGAATTTTTTTGTTTCCTTCAAAATCAAAAATATCCCGGCTGTCAACTAAGGGTTTTATTTCAAGCACATAATAATTTTGGCTTTTCAGCATTTCGGCGACACTTGTTTCGTCAGGGCCCTCGTATACCCCTTCCGTTATATTTCCGTATATGTTTTTACCTTTATATGTATATTTAGGCATTTGAAACCCCGTTGTTTGATTTCCATGGGATTTAATGCCCAAAAATATCCGATTCTTTTAGCAAAAGCAAAAACGGAACTTTTGATAAGTTTTTTTTACGGCATTAATTATCCAATGAAAATGTGATTGAATTATGAAAAAAAATTGAAATGATTTTGTGTCTGTTCAGGAAAAATCCTGTGCCTGATCTTCGTGATACAATTATTAAAAGGTTACTTTTTTAATACAAAGCACTGAATTTATAAAAATTGTTACATCAGCACAATATTTGATTTATCCACACAATATTCCATGAGCTGTGTCTGTGTAATCTGCCCCATTTTGTACAATTTCATAAGTGAATCGTCCATGAGCATCATTCCGCTCATCGCACCGGTTTTGATCGAATTGTTTATGAGGTGATTTTTGCCTTCTCTTATCATGTTGCGGATTGCGGGAGTTACAAGCATGACTTCGGTTGCGATAACTCTGCCTTCTTTGTCTGCGCGCTTTAATAATTGCTGCGAAATAACCGCCTGAAGCGTTCCCGCAAGCTGAACCTTGATCTGATCCTGCTGTGACGGTGGGAAAATATCTATTATTCTGTCGATTGTGGACGCGGCGCCGACAGTATGAAGCGTAGAAAGAACCAGATGCCCTGTTTCTGCCGCGGTAAGCGCAATTTGAATTGTTTCAAAGTCACGCATTTCTCCGACCAAAATCACGTCGGGATCCTGGCGCAAACATGCTCTTAGCGCATTAGAAAAGCTCCTTGTGTCGCTGCCGATTTCACGCTGGTTTACGATTGACTTGTTGTGACGGAAAAGATATTCTATCGGGTCTTCAAGCGTGATTATATGCTTTGTTTTTGTTCTGTTGATTTTATCGACAATACTTGCAAGCGTTGTCGATTTACCTGATCCCGTGGGACCGGTTACAAGTATGAGCCCCGAATTTTTGTTTGAAAGTTCCCCTACAATCGGGGGGAGCCCCAAGGTTTCCATCGGAGGCACGTTTGCGGAAATGCAGCGGAGCGCCACACAGCAGGTGTTTCTCTGGTGATATGCGTTTACACGAAAGCGCTGGCTTCCGGGCACGGAATACGAAAAGTCGATTTCGCCCTTTTCCTCATATTCCTTAAATTGGATTTCGGACATAAGGCTTTTGGCGATTTCCAAAGTGTCCTTTGGGAGCAATTTTATATCGTTATACGGCACAAGCTCGCCGTGACGGCGAAGTATTACAGGCACACCTACCGTAATGTGAACGTCGGAAACACCCGGTGTATGGCATGCATTATCAAGAATTTCATTTATATTACTCATCATTCAACCCCGCATGTGATATAGCTTACTTCTTCAAAGGAAGTTTTTCCCTTTAACAATAATTTTATGCATTCTTCGCGCAAAGATGTCATGCCGTTTTTTTTGGCTTCCGCATAAATCTTATCATTATCTTCGGAACGTGAAATAAGGCTTCTGATTTCGGAATTTACAACCAGAATTTCGTGAACCGCACTTCTGCCCTTATAGCCTATGTTGTTGCACTTTGGACATCCGACCGCTTTTTTGAATTTTTGCGGGCTCGCAAGCCCCAGGAATTTTAGTTCATAATCCGGTGCGTCATATTCTATGCTGCATTCGGGGCAAAGGTTGCGCACAAGACGCTGCGAAATAACACCCATAAGCGAAACAGCAAGGATATACGGTTTTATTCCCATTTCGATGAGTCTTGAAATACTTGAAACGGCATCATTTGTATGCATTGTGGAAAGGACCAAGTGTCCTGTGATTGCGGAACGGATTGCGATGTCCGCCGTATCCGTGTCACGGATTTCACCTACCATTATTACGTCAGGGTCCTGGCGAAGAAAGGTTTTGAGAGCTTCCGCAAAGTCAAGACCGATTTTTTGGTTCACCTGTACCTGTGAAATTCCGTCTATAACATATTCAACGGGATCTTCTATCGTAATAATGTTTTCGGATTCGCGGTTTAGTTCCGTAAGCATCGCATAAAGCGTTGTCGATTTGCCCGCACCCGTGGGTCCGGTTACAAGGACAAGGCCGTTAGGCAAATGAAGGAGCTTGTCAAATTTGGTCAGATTGTCGCGTGTGAGCCCCAGATATTCTTTTTTTATCTGAAAATTGTTTTTGTCAAGAATTCGCAAAACAGCTTTTTCGCCGTTTGTTGTTGGAAGCAGCGACACACGGATATTGTAGGTGTTGTCGCGGAATTTGTAATCAAATCTTCCGTCCTGGGGGAGTCGGCGCTCGGCAATATCAAGCGACGCAAGGATTTTTATACGTGTTATTATGGCATTAAGAGCGTCAAGCGGAATGCTTCTTATTGAATTTAGCTTACCGTCCAGGCGGTAACGTATTCTTATGATATCTGACATGGGTTCTATATGAATATCCGATGCATTGTCGGTAATAGCAACTTCTATTATCGAATTTATGAGACGGACAATCGGCGCGTTGTAAACAAGCGCATCTCCGTCGATATTCTGATCGGTATCATGTAAGGAGGCCGTCATTTCGTCTTTGATATCCTGGACAGCCTTGTCCGCAAAGCGGTTTCCGTATATTCTTCCGATTGTATTTTGAATGCCCCTGATATAAGAAAGAGCGGGAATTATTTCGCACTGCGTCGCCATGCGTATGTCTTCCACAGCCATAAAATTTAACGGATCTTCCATTACAACGGTAAGATATCCGTTTTCGAGCTTTACGGGGACGGCATTGTATTTTTTTACTATGGCAAAGGGAATTATCCTTATTACCGTATCAGGGATTTCGATTGTTTCGATATCAACAAAAGGAAAGCCCATCTGTGTATGAAGCGCTTCAAGCATCTGCTTTTCGGTAACAATGCCGTGATTTATGAGAATGCGTCCGAGGCGCTCTCCTTCTGTTTTTTGAAGTTCGAGCGCGCTTGCGAGCTTTTCGTTTGTGAGACATCCCGCGGATATTAAGATTTCACCGAGTTTCTTTTTTTGAACAGCCATCAAAAACCCCTATTATTATAATGTTTGAAGTGTAGTAATGTGTATGTCGGTTTATAACTTAACAATTTAAAAAATAACAGTTTTGTCTTCTGTCACAACACCAAGTATATGTTTTGGGGCGGAAACCGGCATATCCGAAAATTTATATGCATTTCTTAATCGCTCTTCCGCCTGTATCATCTTATTTTCGTCATTTGCATAAAGTGTTGCTATTGTATCACCCGCATTTACCCGATCGCCCACTTTTTTGTTTATCCTGATGCCGACCGACAGGTCAATTACAGAATCCTTTGTTTCACGGCCGCCGCCGAGTATCAGGCTTGTCATACCGATTTCGTCCGTGAATATTTCGGAAACATATCCATTAGCGGTTACTTTAATATCCTTTTGGTATTTTGTGCCAATAAGCTTTTCGGGATTGTAAATACAATCTGTATCTCCGCCCTGCGCCGAAACAAATTCGGCAAGCTTTTTGAGCGCATTTTTGGAAGAGATTGTATCCTTTAACATATCAACTGCTTCGTCGTAGTTTGAGGCTTTGTTTACGCCCATAAGCATATATGCCGCAAGTGTTAGTGAGGATTCTGTGAGGTCTTTTGGCGCGTTTCCGTTTAAAGCCTTGATTGCTTCATAAACCTCAAGAGAATTTCCAACATATTCTCCCAACGGATTTGACATATCCGATAAAACGGCATAGGTCTTTTTGCCGAATTTGTGACCGATAAGTACCATAAGCTCCGCAAGCTCGATTGCCGCGTCAAGCGTTTTCATAAATGCGCCGCTTCCCACCTTTACGTCAAGCACGATTGCGTCTGTGCCCGCGGCAAGCTTTTTGCTCATAATGCTTGATGCGATGAGGGATTTGTTGTCAACAGTTGCCGTAACGTCACGAAGCGCATAAATCTTTTTATCGGCAGGGCAAAGCTCTTTTGTCTGACCTATTATCGAAAGCCCCACACGGTTTACGTTATCGATGAAACGGTTAAAGTCAATGTCAACGGAAAACCCCCTAAAGCTTTCAAGCTTGTCTATTGTGCCTCCGGTGTGGCCAAGGCCTCTTCCGCTCATTTTTGCGACGGGAATGCCGAGAGACGCAACCATAGGGCATACGATTAAGGATGTTTTGTCTCCTACGCCGCCTGTCGAATGTTTGTCGGCTTTTAAGCCGTGGATACGTGACAAATCAAGTGTTTCACCGGAATTAATCATGCTTTTGGTGAGATTTATGGTTTCTTCGGTATCCATTCCCTTAAAATAAACTGCCATCAAAAATGTCGACATTTGGTAGTCGGGAATCTCTCCGCCCGTAAATCCCGAAATAATATAATCTATCTCTTCGGCACTTAATTTTTCTCCAAGCTTTTTCTTTGTAATAAGGTCATACATCCGCATGATTGAGAGCTCCTTTATTAAACTTATTTATGATATATACATAAATTTAAATTTGAGATTTGCAAAAATATTTTTCTTTAACACGAGCATAATAAGTCATAATTCCCGCGATTGTTTTTCCGTCCGCAATTTCGGTATTTATAATCATATTGACAAGTGTGTCAAGGTCGTAATGCAAAATTTCAACTTCCTCGTCGGGATCCAGATTTTGGTGTGTTTTTGTAAAATCCGTCGCAAGATAAATTTCTGTATATTCGTCATCATAAGCGGGAGTCGGATAAAATTTGTTTAAAAGTTCGATTTTGCTGCATTTATATCCGGTTTCTTCTTCAAGCTCACGCACGGCTGCTTCTTTACGTGTTTCGCCTGCGTTTAGGCAGCCTGCCGGTATTTCAAGCGTAAACCTGTCACAGCCCGGGCGATATTGGCGTACCATTAGGATTTTTCCGTCATTGTCAACGGCAACAACAGCGGCTGCGCCGTTATGATGAATAAAGTCCCACATGGCTGTGTCGCCCGATTCAAATTTCATCTTTCGTGAATAAAAGGTAATTATTTTTCCCTTATGTTCCAATTTTTCCGAAATACATTCAGGTTTAATCATATATGTCCTTTTAAATAAAATATTTATTGTGATAAAAATTTATGAGAGTCAATGATATTCACGATCCGTTTCGCCGGTTGCTCATATAAAAGCTGCATTACGTGTATTTAAATTCTTGTCAACGATATTTGCAACCTGCTTCGCTGCTTGCTCAAATAAATTTTAATTCATAGATACCGTTTTTTCGTAAACGGCATCGCAGCCCTTTATGAGGGCACTTCTGAAGCCTGCTTCCTCAAGTGCCGAAACACCGCAGATTGTTGTGCCTCCGGGTGAACAAACGGCATCCTTTAAAACCCCGGGATGAAGGCCTGTTTTAAGCAAATATTCCGCGCTTCCGAGCACGGTCTGCGCGACCATTTTGTAGGCTGTTGCTCTCGGAATTCCGTATTTTACGGCACCGTCTGCCATCGCCTCAATAAACATAAATACAAAGGCGGGCGAGCTGCCGTTTGCGACAACCGCGGCATTCATAAGGCTTTCGGGAAGCTCAACGGACATTCCGACCGAATCAAACAAACGCATAACGTCTTCTTTTTTGCCTTTAAAGCCTTCCATAAAGCATATTGCGGACATTCCTGCGCCCACCTGTGCGGGAGTATTCGGCATAATGCGGACGATCTCGCCCTTTTCTCCCAAGGCTTCTTTTATCTTTTTTATTTCAATGCCGGGTGCAATCGATAAAATTGTCTTGTCACCTGTAACGTCCGGCTCAATTTCCGCCAAGATGTCAAAAAACACCTGTGGCTTTACAGCAAGCACAATCATGTCGGATACGTTAACAAGAGTGTTGTTGTTCTCTGCCCTTTTTATTCCGTACTTTTTTTCGATTTCTGAGCATTTATTTTCGTCTTTATCAAAAAATGTGACGTTATTTGCGCCGAATGACTCAATTGCGCCGTTTATAAGCGCGCTTCCCATATTTCCGGTTCCGATTATTCCGATCATCAAAATTCACTTCCTTTGGTTAATTTACAATAAATTTTATTATATCCTATTACCAAGCCATTGGCAAACAAATTGAAAAAAAAAAATCCGGAGTTTAAACAGGATTTTTTTGATTTTTCAGAAATTTGCGTGATTGTTAAATACTTCTTTTTTTTACTTTAAATTATTCGTTGATAATGGATTGCGATTCGTATGGAAATGTAACTGCCGATTATACTCAAAATTAA
>CAVJHK010000027.1:0-23032 GCA_963649295.1 Lachnospiraceae bacterium
GTCCGGCATCCCCGTACCTCCCCAAAAATTCTCCGATGTAATTTTAACAATATATAAAAGTAAAATAAATAATCTTTTTATAAAAAAAAGGCGTCCTTAAATTCAAGACGCCGTCGTTATTTAAAATATTTCATTAGGAGCATCCCTTTTTACTTCAAACGGAAGCCCATTGCACCCGGTTGCCTGACGATAAAAATAATCCCTCCCGGGCTTTTAAATCCGTACTCAATCCTCATTCTTTATTTTTACAAAATGATACAGGGGCACAAGCGGAATAAGTATCGGTGTTTTGTTTGCATATTCGATATAAGTTTTATTTTTGCCGAAGCACTTGATTTGCTGTATTTCCATACGCCTTGCTCCGTTTATCATCATATAAAGAATAACCAAATATCCGACAATAGCAAAAATAAACTGCGGTATGTTATAAACCGTAACTCCCGTTATAAATACGCCCGTCCATACAAGTATCTCGCCGAAGTAATCCGGACATCTGCACATGCTGTAAAGTCCTTCCGTTGCAGGCAGGGAAGAATTTGTTTTCCTTTGTTCCATGCGCTGATAATCCGCCATAATTTCGATAACGACACCCGATATCGAAACGCACATTCCTATATAAAGGCTTGCTTCGTCTCCCGATGCCGTGGAATCGGAAAGCCTATAAAACACAGGTGCCATGAGAGAGCAGTACAAAATACTGTCAAGAAGCCACAGTATCGTTGTTGCCGTAAGCGAAATATGCCTGTCGTTTTCTGATGCCAGCGGGCCGTTAATCAAAAAGCTTCTGCGTTCTCGCAAAAGAAGCGTGACCGCAAGCCTGAATCCGTATATGAGAAGTGCTATGCAAAGAATCATAAATCCCGCGCTGCTTCTGCCGCGCACAATTGCCATAACACCGATCGCAAGAGCCATTCCTCCGACCGACAGCCCATAACCTATTGTTTTAAACCATACATATTTTTTGAATCCCACACTGTTAAGCACAAGCGCAACAGCGAGAACCAACCACCATTGACTCGGAAACATAAATTAACCCCACTGAAAAATCAAAGCTTTACAAGAACCTCATTAAGTTCCTTCTCGTTCATCATCCCGACATGTCTTGACACTTCTGTTCCGTCTTTAAAAATTACAATTGTCGGAATGCTTTGTATCATAAATTTTTGTGATGTAATAGGATTTTCGTCAACATCAACCTTGCATACCATAAATCTGTCATCCGAATTACGGTTCACCCTTTCGAGCACAGGCGCAAATGCCTTGCAGGGGCCGCACCACGTTGCCCAAAAATCAACCACAACCGGCACCTTTGCACCGGAAATCACTTTGTCAAAACTTGCGTCATTTATATGAATAATGTCCATTTGATTACCTCTGAAAAAATATATGTGATAAGTATAAAGATATAAGATAAGTACGGATTGCTCCGTGCTTCGCACATACACTTATCCACATAAGTATACTAACTTTTCCCAAAAACGTAAACGTCCCAAAATGTTAAATTTTTATGTCTTAATCTTTATTTTATAATGTATATGCTTTTTTAACAAACTCCATTGCAAAACTTGCCAATATCTTGCAAATGTTGGCATTTATTGCTGTTTTATGGTAAAATTGTTTTAGGATTTATCTTTTAAATTTAAGTTGACAAAAATCTGCCGATTAACATACCTAAACATTTTTTGCACAAAGGAAGCCGGGTTTTTAAGTTACACTATGGGGGTTACATACTATGTTCGGAAGCAAAAAAAACATACCTGAAAGCAATGACAAAAACAAAATAATAGAGTTTATGCAGCGTGCCGCAGCCGGCGATTACACAAAGGCCACCGATTCCGATTTTTCGGACCCGGAGCTCAAAAACGCCTTCAACGCACTTATTTCTTCCGTTGAAGAAAACAACAATTACATCGTCATGCGGCTCAACAATTCGATGTCCACAATCGGAGACAGTTCCTGCGTCAAAAACATGATAGAGCAGGTAAACGCGCAGACGCTCGCAATTACCGATCTCAGAGGTACAAGCAAGGATCTCGGCGATTCCATCACAAATATCCAGGACTCGATTCTCCGTATCCAGAACAATGCCGGCTCCGTAACGGATTTTTCGGAAAAATGCATTAACGACATCGGAAACAGCGTTGACATTGTGGACACCGCCACATCCAAGGTTCTCGACATCAGCTCTCAGATTACCGATTTCAAAGAAAAAGCAACAAAGATTGCCGAAATCATCGATATAGTAAAAAAAATCGCAAGCAAATCCGGGCTCCTCGCACTCAACGCTTCTATCGAAGCCGCACGTGCCGGCGAATCGGGACGCGGCTTTGCGGTGGTTGCCGGGCAGGTTAAGGAGCTTTCTTCAAACACAACCCGATCCGCAGAAACAGTCGTAAAATACGTTTCGGAGCTCACAAGCGGCATAGATTCGCTTTATAAAGCAATTTTGGAGACAGCGGACGAGCTCAAGCGCGGCAACCAAAGCATCCACGATTCCGTTGAATATCTTCACGAAATGGATTCGGAAATTGATTCGATAAAAGGCTCTGTTGACAACATTTCTTCCGAAATCGGCACACAGATGGCTCTTACGGAAAATTTCCTGACCGCAATCGATTCGCTTGCCGATAGCTATAACAGTCTGTCCGACGGATGCATGACAACGGGCGGTCACCTTTATACAATTTCGCGTGACGTTGACAAAACAAGAAGCGATCTTGCACGAAAGGGCGCAAATCTTTCGCTTGTCGATTGGCTCACGATTTACGAAATCGACCATCTCATTTTTACATGGCGTGTTTACAATCACCTTGCAGGCTTCGAAAAGCTTCAGTTAAGCCAGGTAAACAATCCTCACGGATGCAAATTCGGCAAATGGGCCGCTGCCGTGCGTGATGCTCGCGTAACAGGAAATTCCGACTTTAATGCAGCAGTCCGAAACCACGAAAAGATTCACAAATATGCCGTTGATTCGTTTAATGCAATGGAAGACAACAATCGTGCCAAAGCACTTGCAGCTTTCAACCAGGCCTACAGCGCATATCTTGATTTTAAGAAAACGATCACGGATCTCAGGAATTCTTTAAAATAAGTCCATATAACAAAAAATAATTCTATGCAACAAAACAAGCCCCGGGGATAATGCCCCGGGGCTTGTTTTTTATTATAAGATTTAAAAAATCAATTAAACGAATTCCATGCGTTGTTACCGTTACTCCCGCCATATCCGGAATTGTAACCGTTATTGCAGCTTCCGCCACCGTAATTTCCGGTATCGTAGTTTTCGCCATCGTAATTTCCGTTATTGTCTTCGGGCGGCAGGAGCTTTACTCTGATTTTTCTGTAAAGCTCGGCATACGTGAACTCGATGTAGGGATTTACATAAAATATACCCACAATTCCGAATGAGATTCCCGAAAGAATCCTCCACAAAATAAATGTCAAATCAAGAACAAAAACATCAAGCTTTTCATATAACATCATGTTTTTTGAAAGTTCCTTTGCCTGAGACGGCGTAAGGGTGGGATCTTCAATCATTAAATAAGGAACCATTCTGTATTCGTATGACTTTATGATTCCGGGAACAATAAGCAAAAGCGACCAGAGAAAAATCGAAAGCCTTGTCAAAAACATTGCTCCCACAACATTCATATATCCTTCTCCGAAAGCGCTTCCGAAGTAACTCAGATTCACATCGCCGCGGCTTGCCTGCAAAAAAAATTTTCTGCCTCCCACAATCAGAGGATTAAATACAAAAATTTTGATTGCGATACCGATTAAAATTATTATTAACGCAATCGGAAGCATCAATGTAACAATCGACGCATATGCATTCAAAAGCGAATCGCTTATATCCTCCCGGGATGTTAAGTCCTCTTCGTAAACATAAACCTCACCGGAAGGATCCGTATAATTTCCCGTTATGTAGCTTGTGTCACTGCTTTCAGAACCCGTATTCCAAGTCGTGACAAGCGTATCTCCCACCAGCATAAGAATAAATGCCGCAAGTACCGCTTTCCGGTAAAAATTGCGAAGACTGTTTTTCGCGTTTAATTTAAGTTCCTGCCTTGTCCACATGATTTAACTCCCCCGTGTTTTATTCGGCGTCATTATATCACACATAACTCCGCATGTCTTATAAAACTTTTGACAAAAATTCCTTAAGACGCGCATCTTTGGGATTTCCAAAAAATTCTGCGGGTGTTTCGTCCTCTTTGACCTTTCCTTCATCGATAAATACAACTCTGTTTGCCACTTCACGCGCAAATCCCATTTCGTGAGTCACAACAACCATCGTCATTCCGGTTGCCGCAAGTTCTTTCATAAGTTCAAGCACCTCTCCCACCATTTCGGGATCGAGTGCGGACGTCGGCTCGTCAAAGAGCATCACATCCGGATTCATCGCAAGCGCACGCGCTATCGCAACACGCTGCTTTTGACCGCCGGAAAGCATTGCGGGATAAACATCGCTTTTGTCGGGAAGTCCGATTTTTTTGAGCAAATCCGCCGCAAGCGCCTCTGACTCATCCTTGCTTTTCTTAAGAAGCTTTTGCGGCGCAAGCATAATGTTCTTTTTGACACTCATATGCGGAAAAAGATTGAATTGCTGAAACACCATTCCTATCTTCTCGCGAAGAAGATTAACATTGCAAGTGTTGTCGTTGATCTTTTTTCCTTCAAATATTATATCACCCGAATCCGGCTCCTCAAGGAGATTTAGACATCTCAAAAACGTTGATTTTCCCGAGCCCGACGAGCCTATAATCGCAACCACTTCGCCGGACTTTATTTCCATGTTTATACCCTTTAAAACTTCGAGCTTATTGAAGGATTTTCTTAAATTTTTTATTTGAAACAGCGTTTCACCTTTATTTATCACCTGTACGAAGCCTCCTTTCCAGCTTACCCATAAATGCCGTAAGAAGCATTACGATAATTAAATATATTGCCGCAACCGTAAAGAGCGGGAAAAATGTTTCGTAAGTAAGACTTCTTATTATGTCTCCCGCACGCGTCAAATCGTTTAAAGCAATATATCCGGAAATCGAGGTTTCCTTAAGTAATGTAATAAACTCGTTTACAAGTGCCGGCAGGGTGTTTTTGAAAGCCTGCGGAATAATTATATAAATCATCGTTTTGGTATAGTTAAAGCCAAGGCTTCTGCCTGCCTCAAGCTGACCTATGTCAATCGACTGTATTCCGGAGCGCACGATTTCGGCAACATATGCACCCGAATTTATTCCAAACGTAAGTATCGCAATGAGAACCTTATTCGTGCTGCTCGCCATTATGACATAATACATAATGAGAAGCTGCACCATGGCAGGCGTTCCTCTGATTACAGTAAGATACACGCGTGACAAAAGATTTAAAAAAAACAAAATTCCGTATCCGATATTTTTGTTCTTTTTTGTTCTGTCAAAGGTCGTACGTACTATTGCAACCACAAAGCCTATCAAAATACCGATAAGAGCCGCAAAAATCGTGATTACAAAGGTGTTTTTGAGACCTTTTACAAAAAACAGATACCTGCCGTCCGTAACAAACGTTTCAACCAGCTTTTCCCGTATGTATTCAAAAAAACCGATGCTTAAAAAAATGTTCAAACTTCTTCTCCTCTTACAAAACCCCAAAAGCGGGCACAAAATATGCCCGCCGGATTATTTTTGTTTTCTTATGTTGATTTTATCACTCTTCGGTATTTCTTACAATAATAACCTGTGTTGCGGTTGTATAAGAATCCGTAAAATCGATATTCTTGAGTCTGTCCTCGGTAACCGTCATTCCGGCAACACCGATGTCTGCCTTGCCTGTCTGAACGGCGGCAATGATCGAATCAAATTCCATATCTTCGATAACAAGCTCCATACCGAGAATGTCTGCAACAGCCTGTGCCATATCTGCATCGATACCTGTAACAACGCCGCCCTCATAATATTCGTAAGGAGGGAAATATGCGTTTGTTGCCATAACAAGCTTTCCGTTTGCGCCGGTATTTGACGAATCCTTTGTATAAGGTGTCTTTCCGGTATCATCGCCGATATAATTTGCAACAATTGCGTCGAGCGTTCCGTTTGACTTAAGTGTTGCAAGAGCCGTATTTATCTTATCCTTAAGTGCCGTATTTTCCTTTGATATACAAATTGCATACTCTTCGAGAGCAAAAGGCTCGTCAAGGATTTTGAGCTTTCCGTCGTTTTTTGCGACAAATGCCTTTGCGGGCTCGCTGTCGATTATTACGCAGTCGATTTTGCCAACAAGCAAAGCCTGTACGGCATCTGCGCCCTTTGAATACTGTTCAACCTGTGCGTCTGCAACATCCTGTGCATAAATATCACCTGTCGTACCGAGCTGAACGCCTATTTTTTTTCCTTCAAGGTCATCAAGTGAATTTACGGTATTTGTGGCAAGCTTGCTTCCGCAACCCGTTGCAAGTGTCAAAGCACATGCAAGAATTAAGCATGCTGTTTTCTTTAAAGTTTTCATTTTTTTCTTCCTCCGTGCATCCGTGAATAATTATTCATCAATATGCACGCATTATACAACCATTTTTTTAAAATGCAAGTATTATTTTAAAAATTTTTTTAATTTGGTTCTTAGTGCTTGCAAACCCATAACGATTGGTGCAAAATAGTTAACAAATGAACAAAACTGACTTTTCAAACAACAAAATAAAAACGTCCGTATGGATTTTTATAATCACAATCCTTTTTGCGGTAAGCCTTGCCCTAAGCCTGTTTCTGTATTTTCACAAATCCGCCGGCACAATCGCAAATATATATATTGACGGCAACTATATAATGAGCATCGATTTGTCTTTGGTCACCGAGCCCTTTACAAAGACAATCGACTGCGGCGACGGAAAAACAAACATAATTTTGGTTGAGCCGGGCACAATATGCATAATCGATGCAAACTGTGCGGATCATACATGCATAAAAACAGGCAGGATAAGTAATTCTGCGGAACCTATAGTATGTCTCCCGCACCGCCTTGTAATAAAAATCGAAAAAAAATCCGGCACCGGTACACTTGATGCCGTGTCAAAATAAAATATGAAAAAAAACTCCCCCGCAAAAAGAATATCACTACTTGCCATGTTTACGGCAATCGCCGTTACCGTATTTATTATAGAAGCCCGTTTCCCCGGAATCACTCCAATCCCCGGCATAAAGCTCGGACTCTCAAACACGGTAACTCTTTTTGTGATGTTTTTGATGGGGCCTTATGACGCACTTACGGTGCTTATCCTAAGAATTATCTTGGGCTCTGTTTTCTCGGGTCAGTTTATGTCCTTTATTTACAGCCTTATGGGCGGACTTTTAAGTTATTTCACAATGCTTATATTAAAAAAAATGTTAAGAAACAACCAAATTTTTGTCTGCGGAATTTTTTGCGCCGTCAGCCACAATGTGGGACAAATTCTCACCGCCGTTGCTATCACAGGAACCTTTTCGATATTTTATTATTTGCCCATACTCATTGTTTCCGGTATCATTACCGGACTTTTTACGGGAGCACTTGCGCAAATCCTGATAAAAAGACTAAGACATATTTTTTAATACAGGATTTGCGAAGCCCGCTCTATACTTAAAGCTCCCGTTATTCTTGCTGTTCTGTCATCTCAATCCGCAAAACTCCCACCTTGTCATCATATTGGCAGGTTGTCTTTGCGATATAAGGCACAATCGCATTCACTTCCATAACAAATATTCCCTCTGGGGTCACATAAGGCTCTCCGTCCATAAGGCTTTCACTGCCGTCAACAAGCAAATGTGTGCGGTGCGATTCGGCAATCACCATATGTCCGCCGGAATACAGGGTAAGTCTTTCCTTTTCCCGGTCATACTCATAGGTAAAAAGTCCCTTCCACTTGCCCATCATTCTGTCAAGAATACACTGTACCGCACCCCAAACGCTTCCGCGCTTATTTACCGAGCGAACGCCGCGTGTATCGGGCTCCTGGCCGCATACAAGGATTTTGCAGTAATCCTTATCTTCGGGCTCGTATTTGAGCTTATCCGCTTCAGGTATACTCATAAACGAATCGGGGCGATTTGCCTTTTCGTCATCGCAATCACCATAAATAACGGGCATGCATAAGTATTCTGTGTCAATTTTTGGTACACTTCTTACAGAAGCGCTTGCTGTAAGCGTCCGGCCGCAAGCATTCATTTTTGCGGTAACGCACACATCACCCACTTCACACATTGACCTCAAAAACACTCTTGCCTCTCCGCATTCGGCATAAATATAGGGTTTATGAACAACACTGTCATTATGCCCGTATCCGTCAAAGCGTCCGCTGTTGTAGCCGCCCAAGAATTCTGCGGGGCCTGTGCACGTAAATTCAATCTTTTTGTCCGAAAGCACACAGGTACGGTTATCTTTATCGACTACTTTTAAGTCTATATACATAATATCCCGTCCGTCCGCAATAAATCCGACGGGCGAAGTGTGGATTTCCATGATAATTCGCTCTTCCGCACCCGCACGATAAATGCGGTGCCTTGCACACACTTTACCGTCAAAGCCAATGCCCTCGGCATAAAGATAATTGTTTCCCTTTGCACCCGCCGTGACATCAACGTTATCCACTTTGAATATAAATGTTTCGATCGGTTTTTCACAAGTTCCGAGGAGTACCTTTTCTTCTGCGCCGTCCGTTAAGACATTAACTTTGTAAAGCCTGACCTCTTTTATTTTGTAGCTGCCCACAATATAAACAGTCTTATGAAAGGGATCCCGGCGAACACGTGCGCCCGTTTCTGCCCACACGTGTCCGTCAAACTTTTTTTCGTTATACCAATATGTGTCATCCGTAAATTCGGGATAATTCCAATGTCCCACAATCATGATTTCGGGTTCTTCCGATTGCATGACACGATAAGCCCCAAAATTTTGTTTTTTCAGTCTCCCCGCATCCACTCTGCCGCTCATTCTGGCGTTTTCGGAATAGCTCTGGCGTCCGTGCTGGGCTGAATCCGTCCAGCAAAGTCCCGCTGCGGCACTGTAAAGATCTTTGTGCGAAGCTCCGCCGATACGGTCGTTAAAAAATTCCTTATATCCCGCCGCCTCCGCAATAATCAGGTCTTCCATGGTAAGGTCATAAAAATCCTTGCCTTTTTCCTTTTTTCCGCCCTTTCCTATCCACAAATTCCTGTAGTCGTAGTCGGGCGGAGTAAAATCGTCCCACACACGCTTCGGTGCCTCTTCACGCGAATATTCCGTTTCGGTAATCGGTCCGTGCTCTGCAAGAAACCTTGCCGCATGGCGGTTTAACATGGTTCCCACATACTCTGACACAGAGAGCACATCTTCCGTATTTATTGTCCTGCATCCCATAAATCTCATGCCGTGAGGGTCAAGCATACGCTTAACCTCAAGCATTTCCTTCATGTGTGCGTAATTAATCGAATTGTTTCCGGCTTCCCAAAATACAATGCTCGGATGATTTCTGAACGCAATTATCACATCGCGCATGAGTTCAACTCTCTGCTTCCACTCACGGTTAAATTTTTCAGCTTCCTTGTCGCCTGCGGGCTGGGTAGCTATAATTCCGTAGCGGTCATAGCTCATAATATCCTGCCTACTCCCCGCCACATGCATGATTCTGATGTGGTTTGAACCGCTTTCGCGGATAAGCCTTGCGTCCATGCTTTTAAGCCAATCGGGCGCAATTCCTATCGCTGCCCATTCGTTTGTCGCGCGCCCTGCATATCCCGTAAGCCACCTTGCGTGACCGTTTATCACGATTCCCCTGTCCTTATCGTATGCAACATGCCTGAATCCCGTGATTATCCTTGTTTCGTCAGATATTTTTCCCGTCTCATCCTTTAACAAAACCCTGACTTCATAAAGATGCGGTGCATCTATACTCCAAAATTTTACATTTGCATGCGTTTTTGCCGCAATGACACCGGATGCAGCAGTATATGTCTCAAGCCTCTTTACCTTGTCTTCCGTTTCCGGCACAAAGTGCACCTTGCCGTTTTTGCAGATTTCTTTTTTGTATGCATCAGCAGGCACAATCGTTTTTTCGTATTTTGCTTCTACGCTTTTTATAACAAATTTTTCCGACAAAAATTTGAAAGCTTCCCCTATTGTATCTCCGACCGGAGATACAATAATTTCTGTAAACAAAGCCTTTTCTTTTCCCGAAACATTTTTTATTTCCGCATCAACATGTATATCCGCCGTTTCCGCATCAAAATCAAAATTGTCCGCATAAATATAGGTGCCGTAAGTCCGAATATTAGAATAAAGCGGAAGCGTCAAATACACCTTTTCCTTTATATAAAGGCGCACAGGACGCGTAATTCCGCCAAGCACCGGATTAAAATCGTTGCAATTCCATTCAAAGCCCACACCACGTAAGTCTTCCGGCACATCTGCCTCAAGCGGAACCAAATAGCTTCCGGGCTCAACGTCACATACCTCTTTTTGGTCCTTTATATGCCGGGTGTTCGGCGTTTCCGCAATACATACCTGCGCATTTCTCGTACTTGTGTTGTCTGTCGCAATCGCAAATATATTTTTCCCGTTATGAACATACGGCGTAATATCCATGCCGAACGGCGCAACACCGTTTTCCGAATATCCGGCAAGTTTTCCGTTCACATAAAGGTAACAGGTCTGGCGCACGCCCTCAAATTCAATCAAAACAACCTTATCGTCAACATTTTCCAGATTAACCTCTTTTCTGTAAAAGGCAACGCATCTTTTTTGAGCGCTTCCGGCATCCTCTATCCTTGTCCCAAATATATCTCCGTCGTTAAAGGTATGCGGTAAGGTGACACGCGAAAACTTGTCATTCACATATTCGGGATCCCTAAAATCACGTCCTTCTTCATCAAGATTTTCTTTTATTGCCTTTTCGAGCGGAAAAACGCCTGTACACAAAAAATTCCAGTCGTCCATAAGCTCAATTTGATTTTTTTCTCTTTTTAATAAATTTTTCATAGCCTTCTCCGTTTTACAAATATTTGTCTGCCGACACAAACCGGCTGCTTGCAGCAAGGTTCATAAGCAAATTCTAAGTTGACTTAAAAACATACACTATCTGCCGCGAAGTCAAACATACTTTTCTGCAATCATGCATATATAAGGTAACACAAACATGCGATATCTTACATAATCAATTGATTAATGGTAAACTTCAAAAAAGATCACTCTTAAATTAAAACAAAAGAAATCTTTCGAATATGGATTATTTTCCGAATAATGACGGTCTTTTACATAAAAAAAGCTCCATCCTAAGATGAAGCTTAAACAGGGGACGAGAGAATCGAACTCCCACCAAAAGTTTTGGAGACTCCTATCATACCATTTGACCAGTCCCCTTCGACTGTTACCGTATTAATTTACTACGTTTCCGAGTAAAAGTCAAGCAGATTTTTACATACTTTTTATAGATATAAGCATGTCTTGTTACGCTTACTCATAATGCCTTAAGTCCGCCATACCATTTTGCGATGCTTTTAAAAAAAAGTTTTTACAGCCTTTACCGCCGTAAAAAAACACTTTTAAAGGATATTTGCGAGCTCCCTTATGCTCCCGATTTCAATTAATTTTATGTCCTGCGGTATCCCAAGCTCCACCCCCGATTTTCCCGCGGATCTCGGCGCAATAACCGTTTTGTATCCCATTTTTGCGGCTTCTTTTATGCGAAGTCCCTGCATCGACACGGCTCTCACTTCGCCCGTAAGTCCAACTTCCCCAAACGCAATCACGCTGTCACCCACAGGCTTGTTTTTGTAGCTTGAAAGTAACGCAAGTATAATCGCAAGATCAAGCCCCGGCTCCGCAATTTTTATTCCGCCGACCACATTTACATATGCGTCGCAGGCGGCAAGATTTGCCCCAAGCCTTTTTTCCATAACTGCCATGAGAAGATTCACGCGGTTGTAGTCAACGCCCGCCGCAGTACGCCTTGCATTTTGATAATTCGAGCGTGAGACAAGCGCCTGAACCTCGATGAGAAGAGGCCTTGTTCCTTCTATTACGCACGTCACTATGCTCCCGGGCTCCTCTGTCGGGCGTCCGTTAAGCATATATTCCGACGGATTAAGAACTTCCTTAAGTCCTGTGCTTTGCATTTCAAAAACACCGATTTCGTTTGTGGAGCCGAATCTGTTTTTCACCGCACGAAGCACCCTGTAAAGCGCCGAATTGTCTCCTTCAAAATAGAGCACCGTGTCAACCATATGTTCAAGCATTCTCGGTCCCGCAACCATGCCTTCCTTTGT
The DNA here is from genome assembly GCA_963649295.1 of Lachnospiraceae bacterium. Classification (GTDB taxonomy): domain Bacteria; phylum Bacillota; class Clostridia; order Lachnospirales; family Lachnospiraceae; genus RGIG3528. The sequence goes on from CAVJHK010000027.1 coordinate 12,249, forward strand.
TACATGGCCGATTATGAATACCGAAATCGTATTGTCCTTTGCAAGACGAAGAAGTGCTCCCGTCACCTCTCTCACCTGTGAAACGGAGCCGGGTGCCGAATCAATGTTTTCCTTAAACATAGTCTGAATCGAATCGATTATTACTACTTCCGGCCTCTTTTCAAGAACCACCTCTTCCACGGCATCAAGATTTGTTTCCGACATAAACAAGACGTTATCGTTAAAGTCGCCGAGCCTGTCCGCACGAAGCTTTGTTTGGGAAAGCGACTCCTCGCCCGATATATAAAGCACGGAATTTCCTTTTAATTCACGGCACATCTGAAGTAAAAGCGTCGATTTTCCGATTCCCGGATCGCCGCCCACAAGTGTCAGCGACCCTCTTACGATTCCGCCGCCGAGCACACGATTTAATTCTTTTATTCCTGTGTCAATGCGTTCGTCGTGAGTCACTTTTATTTCGGATATCTTAACGGGCGCGGATGTCAGTGAAATTCCTGTTTTTGCAGTTTTTAAGCCGCCCAAAGCTCTTTTTGTAACCGGTGCTTCGGCACAGGTATTGTATTTTTTGCATGACGGACACACTCCGAACCACTTTGCATATTCATATCCGCACTCCGTGCAAAAAAATAAGTTTTTGTCTTTTGCTCCCATATTTCCCCCAAAATTTCTGCGCGCTTTGCATCAAAAGCAATTCCTTTTAATCCATATATCATCATACTATAACAAAGGGATTGCTTTCGCAATCCCTTAAACTTTTCTGATTACAATTTTTTAACAATAATCATCTGCGGCTTATTTTTTTCGAGTTCAGCCGAAAGAACAAGCTTTCCGCCCATGTTTGTAATCATTTTTCCAAAGTCGTTTCCGTTTACCGAAACATCATATTCGGAATCATCTTCAAGCCCAAGCGTAATTTGGGTGCTTCCGTCACCCTCAACCATAAAACTCAAAATATCATCCTTTACAACAAGTCCTTCTACGCTTGTTCCCGGCTCCGACTCATACATAAACATGTCGTTTTTTTCAAGCCTTGTAAGATCCTTAAAGGTTTTTACCTTGTATATATCGCCTTCAAATTCAAAATCCGAAAGCTTTGTTTTCTCGGAAAGAGTATAATCACCGAATCCGAGACTCAAATCCTTTGCAACACGAATGAGCTCACGCATGACATCCGTCCTCCTTTTTAACTTTTGAAGCATTATACCAACTTTTCGTGCATTTTTTTATTAAGGTTTTCTAAATATTCGCGATAAAAAATTATCCGTGGTTTATGATTACCCTGTCATCGTCCGCCGACAAAATAATTTCTTTTCCGGTACCGTTCTTTAACATTTCATCCGCAAGCAAATCCTCAACACAGGTTTGCACCGCACGGCGGATCGGTCTCGCGCCGAATTTTGCGTCATATCCTTTTTTGAATATAAACGAAACAAGCGAATCGTCATATTTAACCGTAATTCCGAGAGAGGATTTTGCGCGTACAGTAACCTCATCCAGCTGCAGTCTCACGATATCCTTAAGCGTCTCCGCAGAAAGCGACTTAAATACAATTATTTCATCGATTCTGTTTAAGAATTCCGGCTTAAAGACATTCTTTATCTCGTCCATGACTCCGGCACGCATATGCTCATAGTCGGCATTTTGGTTATTTTCTGCCGTAAATCCCAAATGCTTCGGAGACATGATTCTTTCGGCTCCGGCATTTGACGTCATAATGATAATCGTATTTTTAAAGTTAATTTTTCTGCCTTGCGAATCCGTTATGTGGCCGTCCTCAAGCACCTGAAGAAGAATGTTTAAGACATCCGGATGAGCTTTTTCAAGTTCGTCAAAAAGAACTACGGAATATGGATTTCGGCGTACCCGTTCGGACAATTGTCCTCCGTCGTCATGCCCCACATATCCGGGCGGCGCCCCGATTATCTTTGAAACGCTGTGCTTTTCCATATATTCGGACATATCGACGCGTATCAGGGCATTTTCGTTTCCGAACATGGCTTCAGCAAGAGCCTTTGAGAGCTCGGTTTTGCCGACACCCGTGGGCCCGAGGAACAAAAATGAGCCTATCGGTCTCTTCGGATCCTTTAATCCGACTCTGCTTCTTTTTATTGCACGTGTTATTGAGGACACGGCATCGTCCTGACCTTTTACACGTTTTTTCAGCACTTTGTCAAGATTTAGGAGCTTTGCGCTCTCTTCCTCACTTATTTTTTCAAGTGGAATGCCTGTCCATCCCGAAATCACGTTTTGAATATCTTCTCTCGTAAGAAGTTCTGTCGACTTTTTTTTCTTTGACAGACGCAGCGTTTCGTCTTTTATTCCTTTTTTGAAATAGCTTTCGGTTTCCTCAAGCTCAATCACTTCGTCCAGCTTGTTTGCCGCAAGCTTTTCTTCGATTTCCGCCCGGACGCCTTCAAGCTTTTTTCTGTATTCCTTAAGCTTTTTTGACGCATAATTGTTTTTTATACCGGCTTTTGCACACGCCTCGTCAAGGGCGTCAATCGCCTTATCGGGCAAAAATCTCCCATTCACATACCTTTCCGTAAGCCTTACGGCGGCTTCAATCGCCTCATCGCTTATCAAAACTCCGTGATAATTTTCGTAGGTTTCCTTTAAGCCCTTGAGAATTTTGATTGCCTCTTCCGTGTCCGGTTCTTCCACCATAATTTTTTGAAATCTTCTTTCGAGTGCGGAATCCTTTTCGATTTTTTTGCGATATTCGTTTAAGGTTGTGGCGCCCACTATCCTTATCTCACCGCGTGCAAGATAAGGCTTTAGGATATTTGCTGCGTCAAGTGAACCTTCGGCACTTCCCGCCCCTATAATCGTATGTATTTCATCAATAAAAAGTATTATCGACGGATCTTCCGCCACTTCCGATATAATACGCCTGATTCTTTCCTCAAATTCACCGCGATATCTTGTTCCCGCAACAACAGCCGTCAGGTCGAGTGCCAGAATGCGCCTGTTTCTCATGCTTTCCGGAACGTCGCCTTCCGCAATTCGCTCAGCAAGTCCATAAAGCACAGCAGTTTTTCCCACTCCCGGTTCACCCACAAGAACGGGATTGTTTTTTGTTTTCCGCATCAGCACCTGTATAAGGCGATCTATCTCTTTTTCGCGTCCGATACACGGATCGAGGGTCATATTCTGCGCACATTCGGTTATATCCTTCGAAAATCCTTCCACATAGGACTGCTCCTCGCGCCGCCCCGAGCCGTTTTTTATTGCGGCATATTCCATCCTTGCCGTCGAAATGTCATAACCCATTCCCATAAGGATATCCGTAAACAGCTTTGCAAGCGTCGGTCCGACATATCTCAAAATTCTGTTTGCTATACAGTTTTCTTCCAAAATAATCGCAAGGAGAAGGTGCTCCGTCCCGATTTCATTCTGTCCGTATCCTCTTGCAAGTTCATCCGCATCCGAAATAATCGCAAGAAGCGTCGGCGGAATCTCGTCACTTATTTCTTCCTTATATTCCGACTTTATGTTGACATCCGCTATAATGGCGTCTTCCAGGCGATATTCGGTTATGTCGTTAAAAGTAAAAACTTCTCTTGCAAGTCCGTCCGTTTTTGCCAGGGCAACCAAAAGACTTGCCGTTCCGTTATATCCGGTTCCTTCCATGGAGTCCAGTTCAAGTATCGCCTTGCGGGCGGACTTTGAAAATCTGTAGCCGCTGTTTTCTATAAATTTTTTATATATATCAGTCATTTTTTACCTCAAAGCCCAAAATGCAGGTGCCAAAATTCAAGACTCTTACAGGAAATGAATCTCTCTGCCCCGGGGTATGGATTTTTATGCCCCGGGTTAACCTTTTTTGGCGCCTGCTCTGTCATATTTTTATCTTCAGTGCAGCTTATTGCTTTGATGTATGAATTCTGTATATCCTGATGTCTCCGTTTTCGGCGGTCACCTTTATTTCATACACATCCGCATTCGTTCCGACAACAATCATACCGTTTCCGCTCACACGTGCCGAACCGTTCACCGCCTTTGCAACTATCTGAAGCACACTGTTTGCGCTTGTGGTTGTAAGATAATAATCGGTAACGTTTAGTGCGTCAAATTCCGGTATAAGTGTTACCTTGTTTCCGTATAAATCATATATACCGAGACTTGACAGGATATTGTTCGGATTTCCCGTGCCTGTCGGACGTACGGCGGCAGTTTCCGGCATATTGTCATAAATCGGTATCCTAAAGACAATCGTTGTGTCAAGATTTTCGTATGCCTTGGAAAGCTTTGTGCCCTCACTGTAGGGTGCAACAACATTTGCCATATATTGATGGTTATATGTATTTATGTCGGTTACGTTAAATTTTTGAAGATAAATTGTATTTTGTCCTTTTGCAACATATTGCTGCGCAATTATATATGCTCCTCCGACAATCGCTCTGTACGGATCCGTCCACGGTATAAGTGATGCGTCGTTGTAGGCATCGCTGTTTGCGCTGCCGTTTTTTGCATATTTAAGTCCGTTTATTACCGCACCGCCTGCCGTTGTCGAATGATATGCTCCGATATTGTAAAAATTGAACAGGCCCGTATATCCCGATACCGTTCCCGTTACGCTGTTTGACACCGTACCTTTGCTTGTCACAACCTCCTGCTTTACTCTCGTCACAAGGTGGTACGGAGAAATATCCGCATATTCCGCCGCCTCTATGAATGCTTCGGCATAGCTCATCGTTCTTGTTGTGCCGTCATCGTCCTTATAGGCAAAAGTCGTATTATAAAAAGGTGTGCCGTAAAGCAGCTTTTCAACCTGTTTTTCGGTCTGATATGCGCTCTTGTAATTAAGAGTCTCAAACATGAATATTGATGACGTGTCAAGCCAGTTTCTGGGATCCATATAATATGCGACAGCATCCGCCGATGCCGTTACCCAGTAAGGACTGTCATAGACCGTATATTTGTCGTTAAACCAATCATAAGCACCGGAAACTGTGGAGAGAAGCGACGATGCCGAGGTATTCGGGATAAGATTTTTTCCCGCCTTGCTTTCGTTTTCGACAACGGTTGACCAGTCAAGCCCCGTATCATAAGCCTCAAATGCCCAATTGGGATATTTTTCGTGGAGGTCGCAAAGTATTGAGATATAGCTCATCGGGAATCCCTGATAAACAAGATATTCACCAAAATCGTCCTCCGAATATTCCGAAAAATCCGGAATCGGTGTAGGCGTGGCCTTAAGCAAAGACGTCTGCTTGTCAAGCACCTTTATGTATGCGTTGTCGATATAACCGAAATAACATTCTCCGTTATATACAAACCTCACATGGCGGTATTGTGTTCCGTCCGCCGATTCATATATATCGTAAAGAGTAAGTGTTATATCGTTTGTAACATAAATTTCATTTTTGTTTACGTCAAGCAAGTCAACCGTATTTCTCGGTCTTTCGTATGCCTTGACGCCGTTTACGTCCGTAACTATGCCATATCCCGTTATCGCATTTCCTTCATTCCTAAACGGATGCGGTGTGCCGTATGCGTTAACTTTGGGTGACGGGAGTGCGGTCGGAGTCGGCGTGTTTGTTGCCTGACGCGTGGGCGTCGGTGTTGCCGTAAATTTGGGTGTTACGGTAGGTGTCGGTGTCTTTGTGGGTGTGGGTGTGGGAATCGTGGTTATGACATTTCCGCCCGTAAGTGCGATCGCAGAAAAAGAAACATATCCGATCGTTCCGTCATTTTCTTTTATCTTAAACCACTTGCCGCTCGAAGTTAAGCTTTCGCCCACAACAAGCACCTTTTCGTTTTTATTGAATACAATCTCATTTCCGTTTGAATTTTTGAGATTTGATGCGCTCGATATTGCCGACGACTTAAGATATGTGCCGTCTGAATTTACCGTGGCATATACGTTGTCGTCATAGTCAATCGCAACATAGTCGGCAGACGCATATCCCGTTATTATTTTACCCTCAACCTTTGCGGCGATTTTGTACCAGCCGTTTCCGGTATTCAGCTGTTCAAGGACAAGAATTCTGGTATCTTTGGACAATTTTGCGACAGGAAGATTGTGTACGGATGCATCTCCGCGGATATTGAGCACATCTGCGGAGACCGTTGCGCTGTAATAAATATTTCCGCGATTGGCTGTCGGGATTTCATAATATCTTATCAGATTTTCGTACGGATCGCGTGTCGGAATGGGCGTAGCGGTTGCGGGAGCGGGTGTCGGAGCAGCGAGCGAATCGATATAGATATAGTCACTTACGACATATCCCGTATAAACCGTATTGTCCTTCGAAAAGATGACCTTGTACCAATATGTTCCCTTTGTATCGATATGATATGACAATACGGACACGCTTGCGTCTTCAACAAGAATCGCGACTCTTTTTGAAGAGACACTCATGCTTTCACGGACATTTAATGCATCCGCAATCACCGTTCCCCACAAAGGAAAACCCGTTGTCGCAAGAACAGGCATTTTGGCTTTTTCGGACGCGGGAACGGCAGTCTTAATCTTAACGGCAACATATGACGAGCTTACAAATCCCGTGCATGCCTTGTTGTCCTTTATATAGTCGATATTGTACCAATAATTCCCCTTTTGGTCCTTTTCGATATTTGTTATCGTGACATTTTGTCCGTTTAAGAGAGTATCCGTAATATTGTTGCTTGTGCCGGCGCCGTCACGTACGTTCAGCTTTGTGCCGACCGTAACCTGTCCCACATGCGGAAAACCGTCCTTATAGACCGCAAGCGTATATCCGTTCGGAACTATCGCGCCGCTTGCCGATGCCGTGGGAGTGGGGGTCGATGTGGGGCGGCCCGTAGGCACCGCACCCGAAGCCGAAATATATTTTTTTGAAACATAGCCTTTTGTCTGCTTTCCGTTAAAGCTTGCGGCAACCTTGTACCAGCCGTTTTCTTCCCAGAAAACAGCCACATAATCTCCTTCCGTAAGAACAACGTTTTCGCCGTCGGATGTCAATATATCGTTATCGGTACCCGGACCCGTTCGTACAAAAAGCGACGATGCCGTAACCGTTCCCGTTGTGGCGGCACTTGTTTTTACATTTTCATAAAATGTCAAAAATACAGCGCTGAATATCGGAACAATCAACAACACCGTCGTAAATATCTTTTTGATAAATTCTCTTTTTTCTTTCATAAACGTATTCCTTCCGAAGAATATGTAAAAAAGTTTTGATATTCCATATCCCAACAACTTGTGGATTCAAACATTTTTATTAACTATATACAGAATCAGTATACTACATCCTTCTTCATTTTGCCATACGTTTAAAAAAAACTTTTAAAAAGGGAAGTTTAATCAAACTTCCCTATGTCATTTCTCATATATTTATTTGAAAATTGAACGTGCCCAGCCGCCGCATACGCTTTTTTGCGGGCGTCTTCGACAGAGTCCGCAAGTGCCGTAATTCCGAGCACCCTGCCGCCGTTTGTGACAATTTTTCCGTTTTCGTATTTTGTCCCCGCATGAAAACAAAATTCGTTATTTTTGTCATTAAAATATTCCAATCCCGTTATCTCTTTTCCCTTTTCGTATTTTACGGGATAGCCGTCCGATGCCAAAATCACGCAGACCGCCGACTTATCACTGAATGTAAGATGAACTCTGTCAAGCGTTCCGTCTATGCATGCGTCAAACACGTCAACAATGTCATTTTGCATACGGGGAAGAACGACCTGGGTTTCCGGATCACCGAAACGCGCGTTGTATTCAAGCACACGCGGTCCGTTTTTTGTGATAATAAGTCCAAAGAAAATAACCCCCTTAAACTCCCTGCCTTCCGCGCGCATCGCATCAACGGTTTTTTGATAAATATATTTTTTGCAAAATTCGTCAACTTCTTTTGTATAATAAGGGCTCGGTGAAACATTTCCCATACCGCCCGTATTGAGTCCCGTATCTCCGTCATCCGCTCTTTTATAATCTTTGGCGCTTGACATAAGGCGGATTGTTTTTCCGTCCACAAACGACAAAACAGAAACCTCCGGACCCGTCAAAAATTCTTCGATTACGATTTTGTCTCCCGCACTTCCGAAATTTTTGTCGGTCATAAGGCTTTTTACGCCCGCGCAAGCGTCCTCATAAGTCGCACAAATTAACACGCCCTTCCCGAGAGCAAGTCCGTCAGCCTTTAATACAATCGGAAACGTGGCATTTTTAAGATAATTTAGGGCCTCCTCCGCATTGTCAAATATCTCATAATCCGCCGTCGGGATCCCATACTTTTTCATGAGATTTTTTGAAAAAGCTTTTGACCCTTCAAGTATTGCCGCGTTTTTCTTAGGGCCGAACACTCTCAATCCCTTTTCTTCAAACACGTCAACTATTCCCGCGCAGAGCGGGTCATCCATTCCGACAACGGTCAAATCTATTTTTTTGTTTATTGCAAATTCGGAAAGTGTGATTATGTCCGTTGCCGCAATATTTACACATTCCGCAATTTCTGCGATCCCTGCGTTTCCCGGCGCGCAATAAATTTTTTTGACTCTTTTGCTTTCCGATATTTTTTTTACAAGTGCGTGCTCACGCCCGCCCGAGCCTACAACGAGTATGTTCATGACAATGATTCCTTTTTATTTAAATATACAAGTGTTTCGTACTTTTGCCGCTTTTACGTTATATTTAAGCAAAATCACGCTTCCTGTCAGGCAAATTCACGTTTTCTGTTCCGTGTTATTTAAATTTTTCGCGGCAAGCTCCTTAATTGTTTCCGGCAAAATTTCCCACTCGGCTTCTTCCATAACACGCTTTTGAAGAATTTCCGGCGTATCGCCGTTTTTCACATATACCGCCTTTTGCTTGATAATTGGTCCCGTGTCCGTGCCCGCATCCACAAAATGCACCGTTGCTCCCGTAACACGACAGCCGCGCCGCAAAACCTCTTCATGCACCTTTAGGCCATAATAACCCGGTCCGCAAAAAGCGGGAATAAGCGACGGATGAATATTTATGATCTTGCTTTCGTATGCGCGAATTACGATTTCCGGCACAATCACAAGATATCCCGCAAGCACAATCAGGTCAGGGGAATACTTATTTATTGTGTCAAGAAGTGCCGCCGCAAAATCGTCATTTGTCTTAAAGGCACGTTTTTCAAGCACCTCTGTCAAAATCCCGTGGTTTTTGGCACGAATGCACGCATAAGCGTCTTTTTTGGACGAAATGACACAGGAAATCTCGGTATTTTTAATATATCCCGATTCGATTTTATCGATTATCGATTGAAGATTTGTGCCTCCGCCCGAAACCATAACAACTATTTTATACATATGTAACCGTTACCTGTTATATCTTATTTAACCTTTCGCTATAAAATATCTCCCGGCTATACTTTGGACCGCCTCTTACTTTATAACTATATCCTTATCGCCGTTGTCGATTTCGCCGAGCACCACCGCCTCTTCGCCCGATGCTTTGATTCCCTGCATAGCCTTGTCAACGTCACACTTATCAACCGCAAGACACATTCCGATTCCCATGTTATAGGTATTATACATAACATGTTCTTCGATGTCGCCTGTTTTGGCAAGAAGCCCGAAAATTGCCGGCACTTCGTAGGAATTTTTCTCGATAGCCGCGCGTGTGCCCGCTTTCAGCATTCTCGGAATATTTTCATAAAAGCCGCCGCCCGTAATATGACTGCATGCTTTTACAATTACGCCCGCATTTTTTATTTCCTTTAAAGCCTTCACATATATCTTTGTGGGGCGAAGAAGAGCATCTCCCAAGGATTCGCCGAGCTCCGGAACATATTCAACAAGCTTTTCCCTTTCCATGGGGAAAACTTTTCTCACAAGTGAATATCCGTTTGAATGGATTCCGGACGATTTGATTCCGATCAGAACGTCGCCTTTTTCAAGATTTTCGCCCGTAATCATTTCATCCTTGTCCGCAATTCCCACGGCAAAGCCCGCAAGGTCATATTCATCCTCCGGATAAAACCCGGGCATCTCGGCGGTTTCTCCGCCTATAAGTGCCGCTCCCGCCATTTGGCAGCCTTTTGCAACGCCCTTTACTATATTTGCAATTTTTTCCGGATAATTTTTGCCGCAGGCAATATAATCAAGAAAAAACAACGGCTCACCGCCCGCACATGCCACATCGTTTACGCACATGGCAACGCAGTCGATACCGATTGTGTCATGCTTATCCATAAGGAAAGCAAGCTTTAATTTTGTTCCCACGCCGTCCGTTCCCGAAAGCAATACGGGATTTTTCATTTTCATAAAGGGCGCAAGCGAAAAAGCGCCCGAAAATCCGCCGATTCCCCCAAGCACCTCGGGGCGCATCGTTTTTTTTACGTGCTCACGCATAAGCTCAACCGCTTTGTAGCCCGCAACAATATCAACACCGGAATTTTTGTAATCCATAAGTTTTTTCTCCTTAAAGGAAACGTTTTTTGTTTTTATAAAAAACTTCAACATTATTTTAACACGGGAATTTGTCTTTTCATATTTAAAATTTCTTATTGAACGGATAAGCAGTTACCGAATTCCTCTCTTATTTTATACTTTCTTCCCTCTTTTTTGTTTAACAAGCCGGCGTATTTATTGTACGATAAAGAACGGCGCACGATTTTTCTTGCATTTAGAAAAATTTGTGATAAGATATCATTTTTGAATTGAATGAGTGAAAATAAAGATACCGTATAATTATGAAAGGAAACGGATTTATGATCGAAAGAACAAAAAACATAAGAAATATCGCAATCATCGCACACGTTGACCACGGCAAAACAACTCTCGTCGACGAACTCTTAAAGCAAAGCGGAACATTCCGCGCAAATCAGGATGTT
>CAVJHK010000028.1:0-9657 GCA_963649295.1 Lachnospiraceae bacterium
TCCTTACCGTAAAGCTCGTAGTATGCCATCGCTGTTGTCACGGCAATCGGAATTCCCTTATATGCAGGTCCGAACAGCACGTCAAAATCATCACCAAAGTTGTCATGTATCGCTTTTGCATAATATTCACCGAGCTTCTTTAACATTTTTCCCGTAACATATGCTCCCGCATTCATAAAAAAGGGTGATTTTCTGCCGCTCTTAAGCGTAAAGTCACCGAATTTCAAAACGTCCGATTCAACCATAAATTCAATAAATTCTTTTTTGTAATTTTCCATATCTGTCCTTTTTTGTCTCTTCCTGTATTTTTATCATATGAAAAAATTCCGATTCAATCAAAAATTGAGCCGTAAATATAATTCACAGCTCAAAATTATAAATCAGCGTCCTAAATATATCAAGTAAAAAACATTCATATCGTGTTGCGTTTGTCTGCGTCTCTCATATCATTTCTCATTTTTTACCCACTTTATATATTCGTCAACCGGCATCGGACGTGCAAAAACATACCCTTGGACATAATCACACTCGGTATCCATGAGCTCATCAACCTGTTCTTCTCTTTCGATACCCTCCGCAATCGTAACCATATTTAATTCCTTTGCCATACGAATTGTATTTCCGACTATTGTTTTGTGACGTTTTTCGTCCGTACTTTCCTCAAAAAACTTTTTATCAAGCTTAAGTATGTCGATCGGAAGCTTGTGGAGCACATTGAGACTTGAATAATCGCTTCCGAAGTCATCCATGGCACAAATGCATCCGCGAGCCTTTAAAAGCTCAAGTACATCATAAAATTTGTCGAAGTCCGTAACCGCTATTCCTTCCGTAAATTCAAGCTCAAGGTCTTCCTCATCAATTCCGTACTCCTTTACGACAGAATCATATTCATCGATAAAATTCGAACTTACAAGCGTATTCCTTGATATATTTACGGCAAGTCTCACGTTCATTTTTTCTGTGTTTTTAAGCTCCCTGATCAATTTACATGCATTACGGAGCATATACAAATCAAGTTCAATAATTCTTCCGTTTTCTTCAAAAATCGGAATGAATTCCGAGGGCGACGAATATATTTTTCCGTCTTTGAACCAGCGGCAAAGCACTTCTGCCCTTAAGTAGCTCTTTTCTTTTTTAGAGCCTCCTATATAAACCTGCGGCTGCAAATAAAGCTCAAATTCGGATTTTTGAATGGCATTTTCCATTTCACCGCTTATTCTTATATCTCTTGCGGCCTTTTCACGCATTTTTTCGTCATAAAATCTGATGCATATCTCCGTTTCCTCTTTGGCACTGTTTTCCGCAATCGTTGCATTGTTCAACATTTCATCGATTTCAATGTTATCGGAAATATTAGGCAAATAAACGCCGATTGACATTTTTAACCGGTAGAGACCATTATAATTCACCGCAAAATAATTCGAAACCGACTCATTTATCTGTTCAAGCCTTTCTTTCAAATCATCCCTGTCGTCATATGTGCACAAAGCACAAAATTTGTCACCCGAAATACGACAAAGTGCAATAAGCCCGCCAAGCTTTCTCGCAAACGCATCTCCGACCTCTTTTAAAATTTTGTCACCCGTTTCAAACCCGTATACTTCATTTATATATTTAAATTTTCTTATATCCCAGGCACAAAGTGCAAAATTCATATCCTCCGAATAAATTTCTGTTTCCGAAACCTTTTTCCTAAATCCCTCATAATTTAAATATCCCGTAGTCTCGTCATAGTACATCTGATTATATATAGCCTTATTCTCATTAAGTGTTCGAACAACGTCCACATAATGCTCGGCAACACTCACCAGCATCGAGATATCGTGCATTCTTACCGATAAATTTATAAGACATATATATCCGTATACTTTAATTCCGTCCCAAATCGGTGCTATGCCGACATTTTTGATATTATTTCTCGCAAAATATTCAAATGCCCGTTCTTCGCACGATTTTAAATTATTTGTATCTTCAATATATACAAGTGCATTTTTTTCAAGCTTTGATCGCCAATTTTGAACCGCATACGCACTCATGTCAACCCGGAAATGACGCACCTCATCCTTCGGAATATTAAAAGATGCCGTTTCCGTCCTTTTGTCCATACAAAGAATATAACCCTTTTCGGCACCAAAAAAATTGCACAGCACATCTATTTCCTTTTTAAAATATGTGCCTAAATCCTTGACCGGCTCAACTTCATTGCATAAACAATGCGAAATAAGATTTTGGGCATCTATGGAACGCTTGAGCGAATCGTTTTCGGTATAATGTGAGCATATTTCACAAAATACTGCAATCAGACATACTTCACCGTTGTATTCGGCATATACGTTTCGTTCATCATACAAAGTACCGTTTAAGCTCAAGGTATTCATTTTAAACGAATACGTTTTGCGGCTGCAAAAATCATGCTTGCATCCGGCACACATGTCATTTCCGCCCGATAAAATTTCAAAACACTTTTTGCCTCTAAAAGAACTGTAAAATTCCTGATTTTCACATCTTTTTGAAGTATATACATCAAGGATTTCCATTGTATGCATATTTATTACAAGAAGAAAATCTTTCGGTCTCTTAAGATACAGGATGCTCGGCATCTCCATGATGCAATTGTCCATAAGCCATACAAATATATCCCTGAAATCAAATTGCCGCTTTTCGGCAAGACTGTCTGGATTCGGCTTATATATTTCAAAAACATCCTTGTGGATTCTTAAGGCTTCACGTTCAAGAGCCCGTCTGTAAAAAGCAAATCCGTTTTTGCCGTTATTTTTGGCATAATACATTGCCGTATCGGCCTGTTTGTAAAGTGTGGTAAAATCGCGGTTGTTCTTTCCGACCGTTGCGACACCGATGCTCGAACTTAAGACAACGCCACCTTCGGTATATTCCGAAAGTCTGTGCAAAAAGCTCTTGAGTCTCGCTTTAAGCATTCTTTCGTCTCCGGCATCACGTATAAAGCATATAAATTCGTCTCCGCCTATACGTGCAAGTATTGTTCCCTTCTCAAAAAATTCATTAAGCGCCGTCGAAAACTTTTTTATTGAGCTGTCCCCTATATCATGGCCGTACAAATCGTTAATCTTCTTTAATCCGTCAAGATCAAAAAGCAAAAAAGCCATATATGTATCACCGGTGTCTAAAAGTTCCTTATCGATTGCTTCCTTGGCATATCCTCTGTTTAAGAGGCCCGTAAGCGGATCGCTTCCGAATTCTTTTCGCATATCTTTTTCTTTTTCGGATAAAAGGTTTTTGTTTTTACGCTTATCGATGCAAAGCAAAACCGCATACAAAACGATATTAAAAAAAACAACAAAAACCGCTCCCACAACGATAATTTCGTTACGGTCAGCCATATTTTTGTCGTCTTTGTTTTCGTACGTCTCGTTTGATTCCGAAGTATTCAAATAACTTTCTTTGATATGTGTCTGCTTTCCCGCATTATATGCGGCAATTATCAAAATCAAAGCAATTACAAAAAAACATACGGTCCCCAAAACCCTCAATGCCCGATTGTCTTCATCCTTCTTCATAAATAAGACCCCTGTCAATGAAAAATCATAACCCCGGTAAAATGCAGTTAAATTTTTATTGATTATAGTACATATGTCCTATTTTTGTCAAACAGGCATTCAGTCGCAGGTTATTTCCTTTACATCCGGAATATCGTTAAATATGGAAGTAAGCGAATTTACCTCATTCTGCTTTAAGTGCTTGACAACGGAATTAAAATAAATAAGTCCGTCATCCTTTTTCTTTATGCTGTATTCTTCGACTTCAACTTTATTTGTATTAAAATATGCTTTGATATCGTCGATTATTCCTTTTCTGTCAACGGCCGCAATTTTAATTTCGGTTGCGGCAATCGTTTCCGAGCTCAAATTGTATTTATGCAGAAAATATTGAATAACTACAACAAAAACAGTCGTAAAAACACCTACGCCATACATTCCGGCGCCTATCGCAAGTCCACATGCGGACGTGGTCCAAAGTCCTGCGGACGTGGTAAGCCCTCTGATTGACGTACCTTTAAGGAAAATAACGCCGGCGCCGAGAAAAGAAATACCCGAAATAACGTTTGAAGCAACTCTCGACGCATCAAGCTGAATGCTGTCATATACGACAACATCAAAAAATCCGTATTTTGAAATAATCATCATAAGTGCGGCGCCGAGGCAAACTATGATATGCGTCCTGAGTCCCGCTTCCTTCTGTCTTTTGCTTCGCTCAAGTCCTATGACCGCTCCGCATGCCGCCGCAACAATAATACGCAATATATATTCTTCCTGTCCCGAAAAAAGGAAATTAAATGCTTTCATAAACCGGTTCCTCCCCTTGTTATGATTTTCGAATTTTACCATAAAGCATAACAAAAGTCAACATTCACATAGTAACTTTTTGGTAAATTATTGTGTCTTTTCTTGTTGATTCGATTGTTAAGTTTTTCTCATACTTATAAATGACAGAAGAATAAATTCTTTTCGGATTATCGATTTTTAACTTATCTTATGCTAAAATAACACATAACCATTTTATTTTAAAGAGAGGAGTTCAAATGCTTGATTTTAACGAAATAAAAAAATCCGATCCCGAGCTTTTTGACGCCATGGGGCTTGAATTACGCCGTCAGTGTGATCACATCGAGCTTATTGCATCGGAAAATTTTGTAAGCCCCGCGGTTATGGAGGCAATGGGAAGTCATCTTACAAACAAATATGCGGAAGGATATCCCGGAAAGAGATATTACGGCGGCTGTGAATACGTTGACATGGTTGAATCACTCGCAATCGAACGCGTAAAAAAGCTTTACGGATGCACCTGGGCCAATGTTCAGCCCCACTCCGGAGCACAGGCAAACATGACAGTTTTCTTTTCGCTTCTTAAGCCTGGCGACACATTCATGGGAATGAGTCTTGCGGACGGAGGTCATCTTTCACACGGAAGCCCGGTTAATTTTTCGGGAACATATTTTAATCCCGTATCTTACGGAGTAAACGAAGACGGCTTAATCGACTATGACGAGGTTCTCCGCATTGCAAAGGAATGCCGCCCAAAACTCATTCTTGCGGGTGCTTCGGCATATCCGAGAGCAATCGATTTTAAGCGTTTCCGTGAAATCGCCGACGAAGTGGGAGCAATTCTCATGGTTGACATGGCACATATTGCCGGTCTTGTTGCTGGCGGTGTTCACGAATCCCCCATTCCCTACGCCCATGTCACAACATCCACAACACACAAAACTCTTCGCGGTCCCAGAGGCGGAATCATTCTTTCATCGGAAGAATTTGCAACTGAGCACAAGCTCAACAAAGCTCTCTTCCCCGGAATTCAGGGCGGACCGCTTATGCATATAATTGCCGCAAAAGCCGTATGCTTTAAAGAAGCTCTTGATCCTTCCTTTAAAATTTATGCGGAAAATATTGTAAAAAATGCCACAGCACTTGCCTCGGGTCTTAAAGATCGCGGCTTTGACCTTGTATCAAACGGCACCGACAATCACCTCATGCTTGTAAATCTCATAAGCAAGGGTGTTACCGGAAAAGAGACTGAACATCTTCTTGACGCCGTAAATATCACATGCAACAAAAATGCAATCCCCCGCGATCCCGCAAAGCCTAATGTAACAAGCGGAATAAGACTTGGCTCAGCCGCAGTCACAACGCGCGGATTTGATACATCGGATATGGACATGGTTGCGCACGCAATCGCTCTTGCAATCGACTCTAAGGGTGAAAAAGAAGCAGAAGTAAAAGAAATCGTAAAGAAACTTACGGATAAGCATCCTTTGTATTGATTTTTTTCCAAAAAGTCCCGAAATCAGATTGATTTCGGGACTTTTATCATTAAAATTCCACATTTAAAATAAAGCTTTTTTGAGTTCTTCAAGTTCGGGAAATGCCGTATTTCCGCCTTTCTTTGTTACACATCTGCCGCCGCAATAATTTCCGCATTTTAAACACATATCATCATCAAGCCGGTTTACATATCCCCAAAGAAATCCCGCGTTAAAGCTGTCTCCCGCTCCTGTTGTATCAATAGCCTTCACTTCATTCGCTTTTCGAAAAAGAGGTGATTTGCCGCGCTTTACGTAATAAGCGCCTGTCTTTCCCGCCTTTATAACCATGTTTCCGTAATTTGAAAAATATCCGATTGCCGATTCAATCGTCTTTTCCCCCGAATATCCCATAGCTTCAACTTCATTCATAAAGAACACGTCCACATATTCCATAAGCTCAACTATTTTTTTGTTCCAAAGCCCCGTTTCGTCAAAAGCAACATCATAAGAAACGGTGACTCCGACAGTCTCTTTCAAATATTTAAGAACAGACAGAATTTTATCATGATTTTTTGCATCATATCCCGTTATATGGACATGTCCTATATCCGAAAGATCAATCTTCTTTAAAATTTCTATATCATTCTTCATAATGCTTCCCGCATATGAAATAAAAGAGCGGTCCTTATCGCTTGTAAAGCTTATCGAAATCCCCGATTCCACAGAATCGTCATATATAGCCTTTGACAAATCGACACCGACCTTTTTCATCGAATCCGTAATCATCTGCCCTATCATATCGGTTGACAAAACGCCTGCATACGAAACTTCAGCCTTTAATTTTCCGAGTCCCATTGCAACAAGCGCCGCACCGCCGCCTACCATAATCGGCATTTCTTTTACATACTCTTCCGTACCGGGTGCGGGAATCAATCTCTTTCCCGAAACAAATATGTCAAGATTTGCATCTCCGTAAACCAAAATCTTCTTCATAATCTTTCACCAAATAATCCCATTCAATTAAATTTAAATATTTTGTTTAATTTTTTTTCTGTCGGCTTAAATACAATCGGCGAAACACCTATTGTTACAAAGCTCACAAAAGTATATCTCACCGTTCTCATTAAAAGATAAGGAAATGTTTCTTCCGGGAACAGCCCGCCTATTAATGCCTTTAAAATAAGATTAGTCACAACAAAAACAAATCCGCCGAACAGTGTTCTCAGTACCATATATAGCTTTTTATCGGTATTTTCAAAATTTACGCATTTTTCGTCAAAAAGCATTGCACCCGAAAATCCGAGAAGAAGTCCGTAATTTGTGAAAAAATCCTCCGTCGTGCAATAAAAGAAACCCGTTGCTCCCACAGCCAAAAAGATTAAATAAAGTATGTACTTATTTTTGATTTTCGGCATCAAAATCTCTATCAATGCACATGAAACAACACCGAGAATAAGTCCTGTGAGTACATCAGTCGGCCAATGTGCACCGAGATAGCATCTTGAAATTGCAATAAGAATCGGAATAATAATTGCGGGAATTTTTACCCATTTATGCTCCTTAAATTCTATTATAAGTGCCGAATAAAGAGACGATGCGGACGATGAATGTGCCGACGGAAACGAATATCCCGTGACTTCCCTGTGAAGAACTATATCATCCGAAGAAAGCCATGGGCGAAGCCTCTTAAACCGGTTTTTGATAAGCGTATTTATGACCATTGATGAAATTACCGCAAGTCCGAGCTTCTCACCCTTTTTCTTGTCAATTCCCCAATATATAATTCCCATCACAAGTATCGCAAAATATTCTTCTCCGAGAAACGAAAAGAAATTGTTAAGCGCAACAAGAAATTTTTGAAGCGCTCCCGTTCCGCCAATTCCCTGAAGCCATATGATAAAATCCTTTTCCCATTGCCAAAAAAATATAGTTCCGAACATAATCATTTTTAGGTTAAAAGCCTAAGCTCCTCTCAAAATATATTTAATGTTTTGTTCCTTCTGTTTAATATTTTGTTCCTTCATTTTTTTATATTTACTGTTTTGTTTCTTCATTAATCGTTTCGCCGTCGTCAAGGACCTTCGGAATAAACTGTTCGGCAAATCTGACCGCCTTTTTGTCACGTCCGCTTGCATAAACTGCACCGATGATCGAAAATACAACCGCTCCGATAAAGTTTACGAACAGGTCCTTCATCGTGTCGATTATTCCGAGATCAAGATAACCGCCGACATTCAGAGAAATCTGCTCTCCGTCCTTTGTAACCACAATCGTATCTGTAATATCCTTTATTTTTATGACTTTATTTAGTCCCGTGGGGTCAAGTGAAACGGACGCAATCTCATTCACCACAAAATCCTTTTGCATATCAAAGCCGAAGAAATAATCCATCGAAAATTCAAAGAATTCCCAAAGCACGCCTATTGTCATCGAAAAACAGAATGCCGTAATTGCCATATATAAAGGAGACAAGCTCATCGAAAACTTTTTGTTGCGGTTAAATAGGTCAACAAGCGCCGATCCGATTGCCGCGCACATAAATCCGTTTATTGTATGGAGCATCGTGTCCCAGCCCGGAAATCTCGTATAAAAAGCATTTATTTCACCAAGTATTTCGGCGGCAAATATAAAGCACATTACTATTATTTCAAAAACGTCCGGAAAATCCACCTTAAACGCATCTTCCACAACAGTCGGAAGTAAAAGCAGTATAAGTGTTAATACACACAATGCCACGTTTTCGTAGTGTCCCTGCAATGCCTGTGAAATAAGTGACAGAATAACGAGCAGACGCAATATTATATATACCGCACCGACAATCTTTTTCCGCCTCAATTGCTTTTTTACATTCGGTAATTTTCCTTTCATGTCATTTTCCCTCCAAAATTTTGTATATTGCCTTTGCAACGCCGTCATTTATATTGCTTTCGGTAATAATATCCGCAAAAAGCTTGCCGTTTTCGGTACCGTTTTCCACACATATTCCTATTCCGGCGCATTTTAACATCTCGATATCATTATCGTTGTCACCGAATGCAATGCAATTTTTGATATCAAGGTCCAACATATCGCAAACCTTTTTCATTGCATTATGCTTTCCGGAATCAAGACTTGAAATCTCGATATAAAGCAAATCTGAATTTGTTATATATACGTCTTTGAATTTTTCTTTTGCCGACAAAAATAACGTTTCAAGTTTTCCTTTATGTGAAATAATGCAAACACAATCGGTATTCCCGTCATTTTTAAAAGCAAATTCCCAAACGTCTGAGACAGGTATGCGTGTCTTTTTTACATATTCAACCCGGTCTTGATTAAAATGCGCGGGATCACGATAAAATTTTTCCGACACATATGCTTTTCCGCCTACATATATCTCAACAGCTTCAAGTTTATTTTTAATACAAAAATCATAAAATTCCGATATAAAGCCTTTTCTTAAAAATAAATTTAATATCGTCCTTTTGTTTTGTAAATCATATACTGCCGCTCCGTTTGACGTAATACAATACCTGATTTCGGGGATTTTATAAATACTGTCCGGAAGTGCCCCCACTGACCTTCCGGTTGCAGGAATAAAGGGAATGTTTCTTTTAAACAATTCCCTTATTGCTTTTTCATTTTCTTCCGAAATGTTTTTGTTGTCATCAAGCAGCGTTCCGTCAAGATCCGAAAATACTCCCCGGAGTTTAAAATCAGTAAAGTCCTTTATAATATATCCTCCATACTCTTAAGACCGATCATGAGTGTCGACATATTATGAATAAGTGCCGATGCAGTGGGCATAATCGTTCCCGTAACTCCAAGCAATATAAGCGCTGAATTGATTGTAATAATCTTTCTGTAATTGTCTTTTATACGTTTCATAAGACCAAGAC
>CAVJHK010000028.1:9667-20796 GCA_963649295.1 Lachnospiraceae bacterium
ATATTTTAAAATAACAATTTCGTTTAAGTTTCCGGCATCTATCGTAATATCCGCAATTTCTCTTGCAATCTGCGCACCGTCATTTATTGCAATACCGACATCTGCAGCCGAAAGCGCCGGTGAATCGTTTATTCCGTCTCCCACCATTATTACTTTTTTGCCGAGGCTCTTTTCTTTTTCGATAAATTTTGCCTTGTCTTCCGGCAAAACCTCCGCATAAAATTCATCGGCACCGATACGTTTTGCGATAGCACGTGCCGTTTTTTCGGAATCTCCGGTCATCATTACTATTTTTTTAAATCCCGCTTTTCGCAATTCGGATATTGTTTTTACCGCTTCATCGCGGAGAGGATCCGAAATACTTATTGCAGCCGCAAGTACACCGTCGATTGCAAGGAAAAGATGAGAATATTCTTCTCTTAATCCGTCAAATTTTTCTTCCGTTCCTTTCGGAATTACGGCCTGCTCATCTTCAAAAACAAAATGTTTGCTTCCGATGATAACATTTTTTCCGTCAACGGTTGATGAAATTCCATGTGCGACTATATATTTAACGCTCGAATGCTTTTCTTCATGGGTAAGTCCCTTTTCAAGTGCCGCATCTACAACCGCCTTTGCCATGGAATGCGGAAAATGCTCTTCAAGACAGGCTGCAAGCCTAAGAAGCTCATCCGGATTTTCTTTGTTAAAAGTTACAATCTCTTTTACAACCGGTCTCGCATTTGTAAGTGTACCGGTTTTATCAAAAACTATCGTATCGGCAGCAGCAACCGCCTCAAGAAATTTTCCGCCTTTAACGGTAATTTTGTGATTTCCTGCCTCTCTTATTGCCGAAAGCACGGCAATCGGCATGGCAAGCTTAAGTGCGCACGAATAATCAACCATAAGCACGGCAAGTGCCTTTGTGGCATTTCTTGTAAAAAGATATATAAGCCCCGTTCCTATTAATGTATAAGGGACAAGCCTGTCCGCCAGATGCTCTGCCTGTGCTTCCGTTGAAGATTTTAATTTTTCCGTCTCTTCTATCATGGCGGCAATTTTTTCATATCTGTTTGAGCCCATGGTCGCTTTTACTTTTATTTTGAGTTCCCCTTCCTCAAGCACCGTGCCGGCATATACATATCCGCCCTCTTCTTTCGGAACAGGAATTGATTCACCGGTCATCGACGACTGATTTACCGTGCCGGCGCCGCCTACCACAAGCCCGTCAAAAGGAATAACATTTCCTACATGAACAACTATTACGTCATCCGGTACAATATCCTTTGCATCCGTAAGGATTTCCTGTTCTCCGACAAGCTGCCATACACGTGCAACATTTAATGACATGCTGCGTGCAAGGTCATTCACCGATTTTTTATGTGTCCATTCCTCCAAAAGCTCGCCTATTCTCAGTAAAAACATAACCGAGCTTGCCGTATTATAATCTCCTCTTAAAAGCGAAACCAAAATTGCCGTTGCATCAAGAACGGACACTTCTATTTTGTGATTTTTAAGCGAAACAAATCCTTTGTATATATATTTAAAGGATTTTGTAACCGTAATTGCTGTTCTTAACGGAACAGGCAAAAAGACTTTCTTTAATATTCTTCTTCCGACAAGTCCGGTAATCTTGTCAAAGTATTCCCGATTTACTTCACGTCCGGAATTTTGGATCACATATTCGGGCGCATTTGCATTTTTAAAGGAAAATTTTTGTAAGAAAAAAATTACCTGTTCTCTGTCGCCCGTATAATTTATTACGGCATCGCATGTTCTTTCGTAAACATTTGCGGAAATCGTAAATGTTTGTTCGGATAAACAATATTGAAGAATATCCGCTTCCTCAAAAGACATACTTTTTTTGTCTATATGTATACGAATACGTCCGCAAGCTTTATGAAGAATTTTAAATTTCATCCGTATCACTTTCCTTCCGTCATTATATAAAGAAAGCACCTGCAGATTCCCCAACAGGTGCTTTAATACATAATATTCACGTGCCTTTAAGTTTTATTTATATCTTCACAGGCCCGGTATACAAAGCATGAAGAGAAATTACTCTTCAGTCTTAACTTCTTCTGTTTTTGCTTCCTCGGATATTATTTCTTCTGACTTATCGTCAAATTCTTCTTTTTCTGCGGCACGCTTTTCGTTTATATTCTTTGCGTCGGAATAAACATCTTCCGCATTTTCGCGAACACATGTCACCGTTTTCATGACACATTCCTTTGCACGAAGCACTGCAGCTGTACAATGACTGTAAACCTTCTTTGCGTCATCGCTCGTCAAAAGCTTTATTCCGACTGTTCCCAACAACAATCCCGCAGTAAAAATTCCGGGTTTTTTCTTAAAAAAATGTGCCATTTCTTTATCTCCTTTACAAAAAATCTGCTATATCGTACCGATATTAAAAATATCCTTTGAACCTCATATCTTCACAGGATTCGTGCCTAAATTTTACATATATTTTTGTTAACTGTCAACGATTTTGGGTCTTTATAACAATTAAAAATCAATTAATTTTGTTATCAATCGCCTCTTCTTGAATTTCTGCCTCGCTCTCCTCCTCCGGCAGCAAATTATTGTATGAAGCAAGCCCTATGTCAATCCACATCGCGGGACGTATTCCGCAAGCCGTATACGTGGGCGCTTCTCCCGAAATCCAAAGACTTGTCGTGCTCGATTGATATTTTATTGCTTCGATATAATTAAATTCACGTGACCGGCTTATATATTCCACTCCTGTGGTGCGCAGCCACCAGCTGCACGGAACTGTCGCCGAAAATTCATGATTATAATTTTCCCAAGAAATATGCCTTGTATTTGAAAGCATAAGTCCGTTGTTAAACGCATGTGGCGTTCCGTAGGATTTAAGCCTTGAATCCGCAGAAGACCACATAATGCTTTCCCAATTTGTGACTTCGGTTTCCTTGACATTAAAGTACTTTATTATTTCCTCTTCCGACAAAAGAAACAAATAATCATAAGTGTCACAGCCGGGATTGGTATCATATGAAATTCCTTTTTCGGGAATCTCGGTATTGTAATAATGATTGTATTCGTTGAATACATAGCTTTTGACAACAGAGTCTTTTTGTTCACAGGTAAATGCTATATCGTAAAAGTCGTTATTAAGCCAGCTTCTTATAATGCTGTTTTCCCAAACATTCCACATTGCGGCTGAATTGTCCGTAAAAGGCATTGCTTCAAGGGTATATACGCTCATCAGCATGAGCTTGTTGTCGCTTCTGTCAAGTACAAACCATTCTATATGTTCAGATCCGTTTGTAAGATCGTCGTCCTGTTCATATTTTCCGTAATAAACAAGATCGCCGGGCTCAGCATCATTAAAATCGTATGCAACATGATATTTTGTATTGTTTATCATTATATATTCCGGAAGCGGTGTCGGCGTGGGCGTAAGCGACGTGCAATATTTGCCGCTTATATAGCATTCAGTTCCGTTATAGTCGATTCTGTACCATCCGTTTTCGGCATAAATTCCGGTTCTGTGAACCTTTTCGCCCATAACAAGGCTTCCTACGACTCCGTATTCCGTTCCCGGACCGCTTCTTACATTCAAAAGCCCCGTTGTTATCCAAACATAATCGTCGTATGTGATGCAAATATCGGGTGTGGGAGAAAGTGTCGGCGTTGTTGTGTAAATCGGCGTCGGTGTTTCGGTCGGCGTGGGTGAAAGTGACGGCGTCGCCGTAAATACCGGTGTCGGTGTGGATGTATGTGTAGGTGTGGGTGTATAAGTCGGCGTCGGCGTACATGTATTTGTGGGGAGCGGTGTGGGGGTCTTAGTCGGCGGTAATGTGGGTGTGGGTGTATAAGTCGGTGTCGGTGTATCGGTAGGTGTGGGTGAACAAGTCATCGTCGGTGACGGTGTATACTTAATTATGCCTTCCTCAATCAGTCTCAGTCTTTCCGCCTCATTTTTTGCATTAAGAATCTCAAGGTAATGCTCGGCGCACACATAGTCCCGATAAACGGGATTTGTGCATTCCTTAACCTCGCAAACCGCACTTTCGCCTGTATTTACATTTGTAAAAATGCCGCAGCCCGACAAAAGAAAACAAATTATTCCGATTGCCGCAATCAATTTCCTGCTTTTCACTATTACAAAATCCTCCGAACCGCTTTTAAACATTTTTATCTTTAGATTATACCACTCTTTAAAAAGTATGGCAAACAAAGAGTATGTATCCGAAACGTCAAACTCAAAAAAAAGAGAATGCTTTTAAATCGCATTCTCTTTGTTGACATCGTGATGTAAACAGATTGCCATGCAATCCGAAAAATATACAATCTGCTTTATTTTCTCCCCTTAAATGTAAGATACGGAGAGGCAAAACCATATACAAGCACATCCCAGCCCGAATATAAAAATCCCGTATTTGAAAGCTTCAATAAATATTTACATACAACATTTATCACTATCCAGACAAGAAATATTCCGCTGACGGACGCCAGATTCATATTTTTCTTACCGCCCATAACTCCCGTATATGTAAGCACATCGATAAGAAGTACCACAAGTCCGTAAATATCGGTAATAAGTCTTAAATTCCCGATATAATTTAAAATCCCGATTGAAACTCCGGTATAATTTTGAAATACAATAAGTCCGAGCAAAATCCAAAGTATCAAATTAAGTATCCATGCAATAGCCTTCATAATCCGCCTCCGATTAAAAATTTAATTTATTATATCACAGATACAAAATTAAAAAAATTAATTATTCGGAACTTTTAATGATATCATTTCATTTTGTCTTTAAGAAGTTTTCATCACAAATAAAAACAAAGCCTCAAATCACATGAGGCTTTGCCTGTTTACATTTATAACATCACAATTTTTCCGGAAAGCATCCTTGCTTCATCTGCATCATGAGTTACGCATATCACGGTTTTGTTTTTTGTTTGATTTTTTACATATTCCATAACCGTTATTTTTAAATCCGTATCAAGTCCTTTAAATGGCTCATCAAGAATAAGCACATCGGAATCAAAAAGTATAGCGCGTATAATCGCGACTCTCCTCTTCATCCCCCCGCTGAACGTACTTACGGGCTTATTCCTGATTTCGGTAATCCCAAGTGCAGAAAAAGCTTCTTCAATTTTTCGCGCTTCAACACTCTTTCCCGTAACAAGCGAAACATTCGAAAAAGCAGAAAATTCCTCGCACAGTCTGTTTTCCTGAAAAACAAACGAAATCTTTTTTTTGTTAATCCCCGTAATTGTCCCGCCGTCCGCCGTTTCAAGTCCCGCAAGTATTCTTAAAAAAGTTGTTTTTCCGCATCCCGACGGTCCCATTATGCATGTTATGTTATTTTCCCGGATTGTTAAATTAAAATCCTTAAAAACCGTTTTTTTGTCAAAGCTCTTTGACAAATTTTGAATAAATATATCACTCATAATTTGTAAAGCTCCTTATACAAAAAATTCAAAATTGCCAAAAACAGTTTTTCAAACAAAACGCTCAAAACAACTATAACAACAGTCCACGCAAAAAGCTCGGAAATCATAAAATATATTTTGGATTCGTATAATTTTTCCCCTATCGAATTTTTGACAATTCCTATTACTTCCGCGGCCACTCCCGCCTTCCATGCGGTTCCGAGTGCCACGCTGCATGCGGAAACAAGATAGCTTTTAACATTCGGCGCATAAATATATATAATGCGTTTTATCCATGAAACCCCAAAAACTTTTGCCATCTCGACGAGATTTAAATCCACACTTTTTATTCCGTTCAATACATTTGAATAAATAAGCGGAAATACCATCAAAAACGATATAAATGTCGCAAGGTTTTCCCCCGAAAACCATATAAGACTTATTATGATAAAAGATGCGACGGGAACCGTTTTTATAAGAGTCACATATGGCCAAAGAAGAATTTCTATAATCTTAAATCTTGCCGCTATTACCGCTAATACGATTCCGAGCCCGAAAGCAATCATAAAGCCTCCGACTATTCTTTTAAAAGAAAACAAAATCGTTTTTAAAAATTCCTCTTCCGTCACAATTTTTATAAGACTTACAAAAACTTCACCCGGTCCCGCAACAAGAATTTTGTTGTTGACAATAAGCGCAACCGCTTCCCAAAGTAAACATGCAAATACAACGGAAAGTGCCTTTAACCATATGCTGTTCTTTTTTATGTTTTTATCTTTTTTATGCTTCATTCATTATAATAGAAATCATCTGCGGGCATCGTTCCGCCAACCGCCGCAGAATTCTGTCCGTAAAGAATTTCAAGATATCCTTTAAGCTTTGTAATCATGTCATCCCCCGTAATGCAAACAATATTGCAATTCGGAATGGCCTTTTTTGCGATTGCCGCTTTTACTATACCATAATTTTCGACAAGTGTGGCAGTTTCTTCGACATTTTCATTGCAATACACGGTTGATGTCTCAACTTCCTCAATGAATTTTCTAATTGTACCGGGATTTTTTTCGACATAATCCTTTCTTGCAAGATAAACGGCACTTATAAGAGTGCTGCCGTTGTCAAGCTTTTCCCACTCTTCCGTGAGACTTATCGCAACCCTCAAATCGGAAAGAGTATTTTCGGCAACGGTAACATAAGGCTGCGGAATAAGTGCAACCGCGGAATCAAGCGCAGACATTTCGGCAACGGTTTCACTCGGCTCGCTCTTCCATTCGATTGTAACATCCGTGTCGATGTCAAGTCCGTTTTGTGCCAATATATATTCCAGCGCATATTCGGGTGTGGAGCCTTTTCCCGTCGCAAAAATTGTTTTTCCCTTAAGTGATTTTACGTCGGTAACTGTTTCACCGCCTTTTTCGCAAATATAAAGAACACCGAGTGTGTTGATTCCGAGAACCTCTACAGCGCCTTCCGACTTATTGTAAAGAACAGACGCAAGATTTGCGGGAACAGCAACAATATCAAGCTCGCCCTTTAAAAAAGTAGCCGTAATCTCATCCGCCATAGCAGCAATGGTATGCTCATACTTGTTTTCGGTAAGTCCGTTGTCGGCATCCGAAAACAATTTTACCATTCCGATCGATGTGGGTCCCTTTAATCCGGCAATACGAATCGTATCCGTTTCATTTGTTTCCTTTTTTGCGCCGCAGCCCGCAGCCATGGTAAGAGCCATAACAAATACAAGCATAAGCGACAATATTTTTTTTGTTTTTTTCATAATATAAAATCCGCCTTTCTTTAAATCCGTATCTTTTTATCACAAATCGCAAAAAAAGTACGTTGCGATTGCAACGTACTACACATTTTTTATGCAAAAAGTGTTTTTATAAAAATCGATTATCCCTTCTTTTTTTAATACGGAAAGTTCACGCGACAGGGCACTTCTGTCCGTTCCGAGGTAAGATGCCATATCTTCTCTGTTCAATTGTACCGAAAACGTGTTTGATTTGTTTTTTTCGGCGGCATCCTTCAAAAAATAAAGAATTTTATCCTTCAATGATTTTTTTGACAATATCTGGATACGGTTGTTGAGCGACAATGTTCTCTCCGCAAGCATCTTGATAAACCTTTCGGTCATCATGACACAAAAATCGTCTTTTTCCGTTTTTTTTGCGATATTGTCCGCCGAAAGCCAAAGTATTGATGCGTTCTCTTCCGCATAAATGCTGATATGCGGCTCGGGGATTTTTAAATAGCAAAGCGATTCGCCAAAAGTTTCGCCGGGGCTTACTTCCGCCATAACAATCCTGTTTCCGTCCTTGTCGACTTTGCAAACACATATCATGCCGCTTATAAGTAAACCGAAGCTTTCCATTCGTTCCCCCGGCATATGAATTATGTCATTTTTTTGATATAACCTTCGTTCGGCATCAAAAAAATCCATTGCATGCCGCAATTCTTCATCATCAAGTCCTTTAAACAAAACGCACCTTTCAAGTATTTGACGGCTTATTGTATCTTTTTTTGCTTCTTTCATATAATTTTCACTAATTTTTTTGCATGCTGAGATATACATCTTTGAATCCGTGCATATTTAATTAAAGATCCGATAGCCAAAGCGCCGCAACTGCGTCCGACGGCATTCTCAAGTCCCCCCTCGGTGACAATGCTACGCTTCCCACTTTTGGTCCGTCGGGAATACATGAACGCTTAAACTGCTGTGAAAAGAACCTTTTTATAAACATTTTAAGCCACTTTTTGATTTCATCTTCCGCATATGTGTCATTGAATGCAATTTTTGCGATACGCATGATTTTTGACGGCTCATAGCCGTTTCGCAACATATGATACAGGAAAAAGTCATGAAGCACATAAGGTCCCACAATATCCTCGGTAATTTGCGATATATTGTCGTCCTTTGGTGGCAAAAGTTCGGGGCTTACGGGCGTATTTAACACATCATACAAAACTTCCGAGCACATTTTATTTCCACATGTATCCGCATAAAAGCGTACAAGATGACGTACAAGAGTTTTCGGAACACCCACATTCACGGCATACATTGACATGTGATCTCCGTTGTAGGTGGCAAAGCCGAGCGCAAGCTCCGACATGTCTCCCGTTCCCACCACTATTCCGTTCATTTTGTTTGCAAGGTCCATAAGCACCTTTGTGCGTTCCCTTGCCTGACCGTTTTCGTATGTTACGTCAAAGGTGTTTTCGTCCTGTCTTATATCCTTAAAATGCTGCGTAACGGACGCCTTAATGTCAATTTCGATCAAATCCGTATCAAAGCAATCCGAAAGCATAACAGCGTTGTTGTGCGTTCTGTCCGTTGTCCCAAAACATGGCATCGTAACCGCATGAATGTTTTTGCGCGAAATATTTAATTTGTCAAAAGCTTCCGCACAAACAAGAAGCGCAAGCGTGGAATCAAGTCCTCCCGAAATTCCCACAAAAACATGCCTGCAATTTAGGTGCTCAAGACGTTTTTTTAGGCCCTCCGCCTGGATTGTCAAAATATTTTTGCATCTCAAATGTTTTTCCGATTCTTCCTGCGGCACAAAGGGCATTCTGTCAAATTTTCTGTTAAGCAAAATTTCGTTTATTTCTTTATATTCAAATTCGGAAACCATATATTCTTCGCCTGTCTCCGAATTAAATGTATTCATTTTACGCCTGTCGTGTGCAAGGCGTTTTACATCGATTTCTCCGTACAAAATTCCGTTTTCAAAATCCAGTCTCTCTGAAATCAGATTTCCGTTTTCAAAAATAAGACTGTGTCCGCCGTAAACCAAATCCTGCGTAGACTCTCCGTATCCCGCACCCGCATAAATATATCCCGCAACAAGCCTTGCGCTTGTGAGCGACAAAAGATTTTTTCTGTATAAGTCTTTGCATACAAGCGAATCGCTTGCCGAAAGATTTGCGATTACGGTTGCACCGTTTAATGCATGATGAGTCGAGGGAGTATCGGGCACCCATACGTCCTCACATATTTCGCAGGCCAAAACAAGCTCAGGAATATTTTTGCACTTTATTAAGATATTGCTTCCGAACAGCACTCTTTGACCGCACAATGTGACTTTTTTTGGGCATCCGGAGCCTTTCGCAAAATGTCTTGTTTCATAAAATTCACCGTATTCAGGAAGATTGGTTTTGGGAACTATCGCAATTATCCGCCCCGATTTGATTATAACGGCGGTATTGTAAAGCTTGCATTCGTACTCAAAAGGAAATCCGATAAAAATAATCGCATCTGTGTCGCTTGTTTGCTTTAATATTTCTTCAAGCGCTTCCTCCGCTTTTTTTATCAGAATATCCTGCAAAAATAAGTCATGGCACGTGTATCCCGTTATCGAAAGCTCAGGAAAAACAATAATTTTTGCATCGTTTTCGCATGCCGCAAAAATATTTTTTATTATTTCTTCTGTATTAAACTTTATATCCGCAACCTTAATTAAAGGAGTAACTGCCGCGGTTCTTATAAATCCGTCAATCATTTTAAATTCCTTATGTCTGCGATAAATCTGTATTACTTTATGACTGCCTGTATCCTTAGTCCGAATTAAAATATATCGGACGACCGGATTAATCTTATCTCTTTATGTCATAATTCATATTCATGAGATTTTTGATGCTTTCGACATCATCCGTGATATTTGCGTCACCGCGTATTGTATGCTTTAATGCCGACGACGCAACCGCAAAATTTATCATATCCATAGGCTTATAATCATTCATCATCGCATAAATGAGGCCGCTTGCAAAAGCGTCACCGCCGCCCACTCTGTCAAGGATATTAAACGTAAACATCTTGCTTTCAAACGTATGCTCATCATACCACAAAAACGCCTTCAGGCTGTTTTCCGAGCCCGAATGCGCATAACGCACATGACGCGCGATACATGAAATATTGGGATATCTCTTCACAAAAGCCCTGAACACTTCGTCCTGTTCTTCATACGACGGCTGAAAAGGAATATTGTCCTTTACATCGCCTTTTGAGTGGTCGTTTTCGTCAACCCACAGGTGATAAGGCTCAATTCCAAAAAGCACATCCACATAAGGCAGACACTCCGTGCAAAAATCCCTTGCCTCTTCCCATGTCCAAAGCGTGGAACGGAAGTTTCCGTCAAAGCTTACCGTAAGTCCCAGCTTCTTTGCTGTTTTTAGGCAGTCCATAACAAGCTTTTTTAAATTGTCTCCGAGCGCCGGCGTAATTCCGGACAAGTGAAGCCACGTAAAATCCTTAAGCAAATTTTCGATATCCACATTCGAAAAATCATATTCAGTGATTGCGCTATGCTTGCGGTCATAAATCACCTTGCTCGCCCTGATTCCGTATCCCGTTTCAAGATAATAGCTTCCCATTCTGTGTGTGGGGGTTTCGGCGGGTGTGCTCAAAATCACGGGCGTACAATGCACGTCATTGCTTCTTAACATTCTTACGGCGCTTTTTCCGATTGCGTTGTCCGGCACAACCGTAAAAAATGTCGAATCGATTCCGAGATTTGCGAGCGACAATGCAATATTTGCCTCGCTCCCACCATAGCTTGCCTCAAAATCGTTTGTCATACAGATTTTTTCGTAGTTCGGAGGGGTAAGCCTAAGCATTATCTCGCCGATTGTGATAAATCTGTTTTTTAAATTGTTATTTTTAAGTAAAGGGTTGTAGTGCTGCATATGTTACTGCCACTCAAAATGTGTTTAAATATACTAAAAACACATCGAGAAATTGAA
>CAVJHK010000029.1:0-16675 GCA_963649295.1 Lachnospiraceae bacterium
AACAGAATCCGGAAATCGTTGCAATATTTAATTTCTTTAAAAAATCCGGCATAACAAAAGAAAAATTTGATTCATTCGAATATGCGGACAGACAAAAATTTCTTGCAAAGCTTTTAAGGCGTGGATTTAATATGCAAAATATCAATGAGGCGATTGCAATTTTAGATTTGGATTAAAATTTAATTTTAATTTTATAACGAAGGGCAAAATAAGTATTTAGGCTCTTCGTTATTTTTTTATTTATTGCTTGTGTTTTTTTTGTCAAGGTGCTACAATTATAATCGCGAGAAAATTGGTTTTGATGGTGAAAATGTATTAAAAAAAGCCTAAAAAACCATAAAATTTATACATAGGAGGCAAAACAACATGACAAGCACAATTGTTGCTGCAACGTGGTGGGAATCCGTAAAGGGACCGCTTGCGGAAGTCGGAGTGAATTCGATAGTCGGACTTGTTGTTGTATTTGCGGCACTTATTTTCATAAGCTTTGTGATTTCCTTACTCAAATATGTGGGAAAGCTTGAAAAGAAGCCGGAAAACAACGATAATGCATACACATCCGCACCTGCATCAAACGAGCTTTCCGTTGACAATTACGAGCTTACGGCAATTATTACCGCCGCAATAAGCGAGTACGAGGAAGCACGCGGCAATTCCTTTAAAAACGGAATGGTGGTACGTTCCGTAAGAAAAATTTCTTAAAAAAATTATTTTTAGATTTTGGAGGACAAAATGAAAAATTACACAATCACAATTAACGGAAATGTTTATGCTGTAACTGTTGAAGAAGGAAACGGTGAGGGCGTTGCAACTGCATCTGCTCCCAAGACCGCCGCTCCCGCAGCCGCACCTGCACCTGCCGCTGCTCCCGCAGGCAATGCAGGCTCTGTTCAGCTTAAGGCTCCCATGGCAGGAAAGGTTCTTGCGATCAAGGCTCCCGTCGGCACAGCCGTAAAGAAGGGTCAGCCCGTTATCACATTTGAAGCAATGAAGATGGAAAACGATCTTGTTGCAATGCAGGACGGAGTTGTTGCTTCCGTAAATGTATCTGTAAATGATAAATTTGAAACAGGTACGGTTCTCGCTACACTTAAGTAAGAAAAGGAGCATCTAAATGAACATAAGTGAAACCTTATTAAACTTATGGAATCAGACAGCTTTTGCGAATCTTTATTGGGGCAACTACGTTATGATTCTTGTGGCTCTTGTGTTTCTTTATCTCGGAATAAAGCACGGATTTGAGCCTTTACTTCTTATACCGATTGCATTCGGTATGCTTCTTGTAAATATTTATCCGGACATTATGGCAGCGCCGTCGGTTGATCCCGAAACGGGCGTTGAGAGTGCCGGCGGACTTTTGTATTATTTCTTTAAACTTGACGAATGGGCTATTTTCCCGTCACTTATATTCCTTGGTGTCGGTGCGGGCACGGATTTCGGTCCACTGATCGCAAATCCCAAGAGCTTTTTGCTTGGTGCTGCCGCACAGCTCGGTATATTTGTAGCATATTTCCTTGCGGTTCTTATGGGATTCAGCGGTCCTGCAGCCGCAGCCATTTCAATCATCGGCGGTGCCGACGGCCCCACATCGATTTTCCTTGCAGGCAAATTAAAGCAGACCGAGCTCATGGGACCCATTGCTGTTGCGGCATATTCCTATATGTCGCTTGTGCCGATTATTCAGCCTCCCATCATGAAGCTTCTTACGACAAAGGAAGAGCGTATGATCAGAATGGAGCAGCTCCGTGAGGTTTCAAAGCTTGAAAAGATTTTGTTCCCTATCGTTGTTACCATTGTTGTAAGCCTTCTTCTTCCGTCAACTGCTCCTCTTATCGGTATGCTCATGCTCGGCAACCTTTTCAAGGAATGCGGAGTTGTAAAGCAGCTTGCGGAGACGGCGGAAAACGCTCTTATGTATATCGTTGTTATCATGCTCGGTACATCCGTAGGCGCTTCGACAAGTGCCGAAAATTTCCTTCAGATGACAACAATCAAGATTGTTGTTCTCGGACTTGTTGCATTTGCATTCGGTACGGCGGGCGGTGTATTGCTCGGTAAGCTCATGTGCAAGCTCACACACGGCAAGATAAATCCTCTTATCGGCTCGGCAGGTGTATCTGCGGTTCCCATGGCAGCGCGTGTATCGCAAAAGGTCGGCGCAAAAGAGGATCCCACAAACTTCCTTCTCATGCATGCAATGGGACCGAACGTTGCCGGTGTTATCGGTACAGCCGTTGTTGCGGGCGTATTCATGGCAATATTCGGCGTCTAATCGAAAGGAACGGTAAAGAATTATGGCTGACATAAAGAAAAAACCTGTAGGTATTACGGAGACAATTCTCCGTGATGCCCATCAGTCACTTATTGCAACAAGAATGCCTTTGTCCGAAATGCTTCCCATTCTTGACAAGATGGACAAGGTAGGATATCACTCGATCGAGTGCTGGGGCGGCGCAACGTTTGACGCCTGTCTCAGATTTTTAAAGGAAGATCCCTGGGACAGACTTCGTGCTCTTCGCAAAAATCTTCCGAATACAAAGCTTCAAATGCTTTTCAGAGGTCAGAATATTCTCGGTTACAACCACTATGCGGACGACGTTGTTGAATATTTTGTTCAAAAATCGATCGCAAACGGTATTGACATAATAAGAATTTTTGACTGCTTCAACGATCTTCGTAACCTTGAAACTGCCGTAAAGGCAGCAAAAAAGGAAGGCGGTCATGCACAGATCGCGCTTTCTTATACTCTCGGCGACGCATATACGCTTGAGTACTGGGAAAAGATTGCACACGATGTTGAGGAACTCGGTGCGGATTCAATCTGCATAAAGGATATGGCGGGACTTCTCGTTCCTTATAAGGCAACGGAGCTTGTTTCCGCAATCAAGTCCGGATCTAAGATTCCTCTTCAAATTCATACGCATTATACTTCCGGTGTTGCTTCGATGACATATTTAAAGGCTGTTGAAGCCGGTGCCGATGTTATCGACTGCGCAATGAGCCCTCTTTCTATGGGTACTTCGCAGCCGGCTACGGAAGTAATGGTTGAAACCTTTAAGGGAACACCTTACGATACAGGACTGGATTCAAATCTCCTTGAAGAGATTGCCGCATATTTCAGACCCTACCGTGAAGAGGTTTTGAAGAACGGACTTTTGAATCCGAAGGTTCTCGGCGTAAATATCCAGACTCTTCTTTATCAGGTTCCGGGCGGAATGCTTTCAAACCTCGTATCGCAGCTTAAGGAAGCGAATGCCGAAGACAAATATGAAGAAGTTTTGAAGGAAATCCCGAACGTTCGTAAGGACTTCGGTGAACCTCCGCTTGTTACGCCTTCATCGCAGATCGTAGGAACTCAGGCTGTTCTTAACGTCCTTTCGGGTGAACGCTACAAGATGATCACAAAGGAATCAAAGAAGATTTTGTCGGGTGAATTCGGAAAAACGGTTAAGCCGTTCAATCCCGAGGTTCAAAAGAAGGCAATCGGCGACAAGGAGCCGATTACATGCCGTCCGGCAGATTTGATTCCCCCTCAGCTTGACAAATTCCGTGAAGAATGCAAGGATTATATCGAGCAGGAAGAGGATGTGCTTTCGTATGCACTTTTCCCGCAGGTTGCCATGGAATTCTTTAAGGACCGTAAGGCAAAGAAAGAAAATAAGAATGCAAATACAGGTAATAACAGCAATGAGAGATCATTAAATGTTACTCTTGCCGCAGATGCGTTCAATTAAATTTTGATTTTTATCCGCATGTTTTTTGTAAAAATTACATGCGGATTTTTTTATGTTTTGCTTACTTTTTGTTTTCAAAAAAACGATTATGTGTTATATTTATAAAAAATAAAAAAACGGAGGGTTACCATGGGTTTGTTCAGTGATGCTAAGAATCAGCTTAGCAATGATAATGCCGAAAACGGCGCAAACGATCTTTTTGATATTCAGGATGAGGAAATAGACGCATCCGAGATTGATACAGAACTTTTGGAAAGTATTCTTGAGGATTCGGAAGAAAAAATATCCGATAGCAAGGAAGAGAAAAAAGAAGAAAAAATTTCTGCAAAAATGATGCCCGATATCGCAGAAAAGCGCGCAAAGGATTTTAAGGACGCAGCCGCTACGGATTCCACACAGGTTACGGTTATCACAAAGGGTACGACAATCAACGGATCCATTATTTCCGATTGCTCGCTTGATGTAATGGGAACAATCAACGGAGATATCGAGTGCCTCGGAAAGCTTTCGATTTCCGGTCATGTTGTGGGAAATTCAATGGCTTCCGAAGTATTTGTAAATACTGATCGTCTTGAAGGAACAATCACATGCGAAGGCTGTGTGAAAATCAGCCAGGGAACGATTGTAATCGGCGACGTTACGGCAACATCCGCCGTTTTTGCCGGTGCGGTCAAAGGCGAAATTGATGTAAACGGTCCCGTTGTGCTTGATTCGACAGCAATCATCAAGGGGAATATTAAGGCAAAATCCGTGCAAATGAATAACGGAGCAATTCTTGACGGCTTTTGCTCACTCACATATGCCGACCTTAATGTTGATTCGATTTTTGAATAAAATAAGGTTCAAAGGGAGCTTCTTTTGATGCAAGGTGCTTTACAGGAAAAATTTGATTTAAGTATCATAATAATAAAGGAAAATTGTAATGGCAAAATATAAAAGAGTTCTTTTAAAACTCAGCGGCGAAGCACTTTCAGGTGACAAAAAAACAGGCTTTGACGAAGAAACATGCATTAAAGTGGGTAAACAGGTACAGGAACTTGTTAAAAGCAATATTCAGGTTGCGATTGTTATTGGAGGCGGCAATTTTTGGCGCGGACGCACAAGCGAGACGATTGACAGATATAAGGCAGACCAGATCGGAATGCTTGCGACTGTTATGAACTGTATTTATGTGGGTGATATTTTCCGTTATCTCGGAATGTCAACGGCAATATATACTCCCTTTGAGTGCGGAGGCATAACAAAGATTTTTAATAAAGACGACTGCATGTCCGATTTAAATCAAAACAAAATTGTTTTTCTTGCCGGCGGCACGGGACATCCTTTCTTCTCGACGGATTCCGCAACCTCGCTTCGCGCAATAGAGCTTGAATGTGACATTATTTTGATGGCAAAAGCGATTGACGGTGTTTATGACAGCGATCCTCACAAAAATCCGAATGCCAAAAAATACGATATTATGTCTATTGACGAAATTATAGACAAAAAGCTCGGCGTTATCGATATGACTTCGGCTGTGCTTTGCAAAGAAAACAAGATGCCGATTCTAATTTTTTCGCTGCTTAAAGAAAACGGAATCGTGGATGCGGCAGGCGGAATAAATTCGGGAACGATTATTACAGCATAAAGGAGAAAATCATGGACGACAGAATTAAAGCTTACGATGAAAAAATGGAAAAGACGATTGCGGTACTCAAAGAAGACTTTGCCTCCATCAGAGCGGGACGCGCAAATCCGCACCTTCTTGACAAGATAAGGGTTGATTATTACGGAACGCCCACGGCACTTCAGGGTGTCGCAAACATTTCCGTACCGGAAGCAAGAATCATTCAAATTCAGCCCTGGGAATCAAAGCTTATAAAGGATATCGAAAAGGCTATTCTGGCATCGGATCTCGGGATTACGCCGGGTAACGACGGAAAGGTAATAAGACTTGTTTTCCCCGAGCTTACGGAGGAAAGAAGAAAGGCACTTGCAAAGGATATCAAAAAAAATGCCGAAAATGCAAAGGTTGCCATAAGAAACATTCGCCGTGATGCAATGGATGTCATCAAAAAGCTCAACAAGAATTCGGAAATTTCAGATGACGAAGCAAAAACAATAGAAGATGAAATTCAAAAAGCCACAGACAAGCGTGTTGTGGAAATTGACAAGCTTGCCGAAGCAAAAGAAAAAGAAATTATGACTGTTTAATTCGACTTTAAACAGGTTGTAAGAAAGAGCCGCCTGTCGTATAATGGACAGGTGGCTTTCTTTAAATTTTGTTATGTAAGTGCAGGTTTATATGGAAAAAAATACGGATAATTTAATAATACCGCGCCATGTTGCGATAATTCTTGACGGAAACGGCAGATGGGCAAAAAAGCGGGGCTTACCCCGTACCGCGGGACACAAAATGGGCGCCAAGGCAGTCGAAAAAATCTGTGAAACGGCTTATAACATGGGCGTTGAATATCTTACGGTTTATGCATTTTCTACGGAAAACTGGTCAAGACCGAAGGAAGAAGTGGATATGCTGATGGATTTGCTGCGCACATATCTTTCAGACAGTCTCGCTAATGCAAAAAAAAATAATATGAAAATAAGGGTTATCGGTGACAGAACGGGACTTGCACCCGATATCGTAAAAAAAATAGAAGAAACCGAAAAAGCTTCCGAAAATTATACGGGATTAAAATTTCAAATTGCAATAAATTACGGCGGACAGGATGAAATAGTGCGTACGATAAAAAAGCTTTTAAAGAAAGTGGAAGAGGGTACTCTATGTGCCGACAAAATAACTGTTAAAACGATAGAGGACAACCTGGATACCGCCGGAATTCCGGCACCTGATTTGTTAATTCGCACAAGCAAAGAGCAAAGAATTTCAAATTTTATGCTCTGGCAGCTTGCATATACGGAACTTTATTTTCCCGATGTTTTGTGGCCCGACTTTGACAAAAAGGATTTTACGGAAGCAATAAAATATTACAATACGCGCGACAGACGCTTCGGAGGGGTTAAATGAGCGATAATATAAATAATGTCAAGAAAAACGGAAATCTTCTTATAAGAGTGAGAAGCGCCGCGATACTTACGCTCATTGCGTTTGCGACAATCATTCCGGGCGGATATCCGTGCCTTTGTATATGTATTTTTATTTCGGCATTCGGAATGATGGAATTTATGAGGGTTGTGGGAGTACATAAGTCAACCGTTGCGATTGTTTCTTATATTGCGCTTGCGGGCGTTTATGCTGCGGTATTTTTTGAAAAAAAGGAATTGCTTGTGCCACTTATTATGCTGCATCTTCTGCTTTTGTTTGCGATTATGGTAATTAAGTTCCCAAAATATACCGTAATTCAGGTGCTTATGGC
The DNA here is from genome assembly GCA_963649295.1 of Lachnospiraceae bacterium. Lineage (GTDB taxonomy): Bacteria > Bacillota > Clostridia > Lachnospirales > Lachnospiraceae > RGIG3528. Next base: position 7,091 of record CAVJHK010000029.1, read on the forward strand.
ATTTTCGGGACTTATTTATATAGGTCTCGGACTTTCTTATCTTTATCAAATAAGAGCGCAGCTTACAAACGGGGCATTTATTATCTGGCTTGTTTTTATATGTTCGTGGATATCGGATTCGGGAGCTTATCTTGTGGGAATTTCCTGCGGAAAACATAAGGCTTTTCCGGTTCTTTCTCCAAAAAAATCGGTGGAAGGCTGCATCGGCGGCGTTCTCGCAAGTGTTCTCATGGGACTTTTGTATAAAGCGGTGCTTGGGCTTTTTGATATAGAGCTTGTAGATTATCTTGAGCTCATAATAATATGCGCTTGCGGTTCCGTTATATCTCAGGCGGGTGACCTTGCGGCATCTGCAATAAAAAGAAATTTTGAAATAAAAGACTATGGACACCTGATACCGGGACACGGCGGAATTATGGACAGATTTGACAGCATAATTTTTGTTGCGCCGCTTGTTTATTATCTCGGAATAATTTTTGTATAAGAGGTTTTTGATTTATGAAAAAAATTTCTTTGCTCGGGTCAACGGGCTCGATCGGAACCCAGACTCTTGATGTTATAAGAAAATATAAAGATATAAGCGTTGTGGGGCTTTCGGCAAACACTAATATTTCTCTTTTGTATGAGCAGATTGTCGAATTTCATCCGGAACTTGTTTGTGTTTTTAATGAAGAAAAGGCTCGTGAGCTTCAAAAAAAATTAAAGGAAAAAAATATAAATTGTGAGGTCGTGACGGGAATTTCCGGCCTCATTTCCTGTGCATGCATAAGTTCAGCAGATATCGTTCTTACGGCTTTTGTGGGAATGATAGGAATACGTCCGACGATAGAGGCGATAAAATGCGGCAAGGACATCGCCCTCGCAAACAAAGAAACGCTTGTTACGGCGGGGCATATTATCATGCCGCTCGCGCGTGAAAGAAAGGTACAAATTCTCCCTGTCGATTCGGAACACTCGGCAATTTTTCAATGTCTTAACGGTGAAAGAGAAAACAAAATCAAAAAGATTCTTTTGACGGCATCGGGCGGGCCGTTCAGAGGGAAAAAACTTGAAGAACTTAAAATCGTGACACCCGAAGATGCACTTAAGCATCCAAATTGGTCGATGGGCAAAAAAATAACCATCGATTCGTCTACAATGGTTAATAAGGGACTTGAAGTGATGGAAGCAAAGTGGCTTTTTGATGTAAATCCCGATCAAATCGAGGTTGTGATTCAGCCGCAAAGCATAATTCATTCGATGGTTGAATTTACCGACGGGGCGGTGATGGCTGAGCTTGGGGCTCCCGATATGCGGCTGCCCATTCAATATGCGCTTTATTATCCCGAAAGACGTCTTGAAACCGGCAAAACACTTGATTTTAAGACAATTTCCGAAATTAAATTTTTTAATCCCGATAACGAAAATTTCCCGGCTCTTCCGCTTGCATATGAAGCAATAAATACAGGCGGCTCGATGCCTGCGGTTTATAATGCGGCAAATGAAATCGCCGTTAAAAAATTCTTGAATAAACAAATTCGTTATACGGATATTTATGAAATCATAAAGCGGGCAATGGATGAACACAGGGTGATTCAAAATCCCGCCCTTGATGAAATAATCGGTATTCAGGATATTATCAACAAAAGATTTGAAAATTTTGTAACGCTTTAGGAAAGGTTTTTTGATGAGTATTATTATTTCTTTACTTATATTTTCGGTTATTGTGATTTTTCATGAATTCGGACATCTTCTTCTTGCCAAAAAAAACGGGATCAAGGTTGTCGAATTTTCGGTCGGACTTGGACCCTCGATTGTGAGCCATGATTTTCACGGGACAAAATATTCGATTAAAATTTTGCCCTTCGGCGGAGCATGTCAAATGCTCGGTGAAGATACCGTTTCAGACGACGACGGCGAAAGAAATCTCGAAGGCTCATATTATTCAAAAAGCGTTTGGCAAAGAATGAGCGTTATTCTTGCGGGACCTTTTTTTAATTTTATTCTTGCCTTTATTTTGTCTTTGTTTATTATCGGAATTGCGGGTTATGACCCGGCAACGGTGACCTCGGTGAGCATAAATTCGCCTGCGGAAACTGCCGGGATCAAAGCCGGTGACACGATCTTAAAGATAAACAATTCAAAAATCTCGATAGGACGCCAGGTTGACGCTTTTTTTACATATAACGGAATTTCGGAAGAAGCCGTTAACATTATTTATGAGCGTGACGGGGAAAAGTATGAAACAATAATTTATCCCGCAAAAACAAAGAAGTATTTGCTCGGATTCACATACAATTCCGGTGAACAAAGTGCTGTAATTAACGAATTGCAAAGCGATTATCCGATGATTCTTGCGGGAGCAGAGGTGGGAGACCAAATCATATCCATAAACGGAGAGGAAATCACATCCGGCAGTGAACTAAAAAATTATTTTGACATAAATCCGCTTACAGATAAAAACATAAAAATAGTTTTGAGCCGTGATGGCGAGACTGTTGAAATTACGGTAAGTCCAAAGCTTGTTTCGGATTCGTGGTCGCTCGGATTTAATTACAATTTGTACAGGTATAAGGGAAATGCCCTTGAAGTTGTAAAATACAGCTTTGTGGAAGTAAAATATTGGATTCAGATAACAATCAAAAATCTCGGAATGCTTTTTACGGGACAGCTTACAAAGGACGATGTGGGCGGTGTTGTCGCAATTGTCGATATGATAGGCGATTCCTATACCGAAACAAAAAAGAGCGGAACGGTGCTTGATGTTGTTCTTCAAATGATGTATATTTCGGTGCTTCTTTCGGCAAACTTGGGCGTTATGAACCTTTTACCGATACCTGCGCTTGACGGCGGAAAGTTTTTGTTTCTTTTGGTTGAACTGATAATAAGAAAGCCGTTAAACAGAAATCTTGAAGGAATTGTAAATCTTATCGGCTTTGTGCTTTTGATGCTTCTTATGATATTTGTTTTCTTTAACGATATCAGGAGACTGTTTATATAGACCTTTTTGTTATTTGGAGGATATATGCTTACACATGAAGTAAAAATAGGAAATGTAAAAATAGGAAACAAAAATCCTATCGCAATTCAATCAATGACAAATACAAAGACCGAAGATGTGAATGCGACTGTAAGCCAAATATTAAAGCTTGAAAAGGCGGGATGCGACATTATTCGTGTTGCGGTTCCGAATAAGGAAGCGGCAATTGCGATTAAGGAAATAAAAAAACATATTAATATTCCGCTTGTTGCGGACATTCACTTTGACTCACGGCTTGCGATTTGCGCGATTAAAGCGGGTGCCGACAAAATCAGAATAAATCCCGGAAATATCGGATCTTTGGACAAAGTGCGTGCGGTTGTGGATGCGGCGCGTGAATATAATATTCCGATAAGAGTGGGCGTAAATTCGGGTTCGCTTGAAAAGGAACTTTTAAAAAAATACAACGGCGTTACCGCCGAAGCGCTTGTTGAGAGCGCGTTAAATGAAGCAAAAACAATCGAAGACATGGGATATGACAACCTTGTGATAAGTATTAAATCATCCGATGTAATGACATGTGTAAAAGCGCATAAGCTGATCGCAAAAAAAACAAATCATCCTCTTCATGTGGGAATCACTGAAGCGGGAACGTTGAGCCGGGGGCTTATAAAATCGTCTGCGGGGCTTGCGCTTATTTTAAACGAGGGAATCGGTGACACGATAAGAATTTCTTTGACCGCAGATCCCATAAACGAAGTTTATGCGGCACATGAGCTCTTAAAGGTTATGGGCTTAAGAAAGGGCGGCATAGAAGTTGTGTCCTGTCCGACATGCGGACGTACAAATATTGATCTTATCGGACTTGCCGAAAAGGTTAACGAGGCTGTTAAGGATTATCCGCTTGACTTAAAAATCGCCGTTATGGGATGCGTTGTAAACGGACCCGGCGAGTCGCGTGAAGCGGATTATGGAATTGCGGGAGCAAACGGAGAAGGAATAATTTTTAAAAAGGGTGAAATTTTTAAGCGTGTGCCGGAAAGCGAACTTTTGCCCGAATTACTGGAGATATTGAATGAGCTTATTTGATATATTTACCGATTTGCATGTAAAACAGAATATTGAGCGGATGTTTTCGGACGTTGATGTGGAAAAGGTTGTCGCAAACAAACATGAAAATACCGTTAAAATTGTGCTTATGTCAAAGCATCTTATTTCCTACAGAGACATAAACGGAATAAAGGAAGCTCTTTCGGAACAATATTTTAAGAAAATGGGTAAGGAGCTTACGGTTGACATAAAATATTCTCTTTCCGATATGTATAATCCCGAAACAATATGGAATATGAATAAGGCAGAGATATTGGAAGAGCTCAAATCAATATCGAGACTCAATAATATCTTTCTTGACAATTCGGATATTTCTTTTTGCGATGACAACGGCTCTTATGTAATGAAAATCAGTGCCGAGGATTGTTCTTTGAACCGTGAAATCGCAAAAAGCATAACAAAATTTTTGCGTGAGGTTTTTACGGAAAGATTTTCTTTTGAACTGGATATCAGGTTTGACTGGAAGGAAATAAGTAAGAAAAAGGAAATGCCTGAAGAAGAAATTTTTTATGAACCCGTCAATAAGGAAAAGAAAGAAGAAGCGGTATCGGGAAAGCGGGAACATAAAAAATCCGGAAGCGAAGAATTTAAGAATACGGAAAAAGAAGAAAATATCGATAAAAATATAAAGGGGACGGAAAAACAAAATAAAGCAGGAGATTCCGATAAAAATAAGGAAAAAAATATAGACAATGATTTAAAGGATAATCATAAAGATATATTTAAATCCGATTCGGGATTTGCAAAGAAACAGGGAGGTTATTCTCCCAAATCAAAGTTTGTAAGAACAAAATATGAGGACGATCCCGATATATTTTACGGAAAGCCTTTTGATTCGAAAGATACGATTATTACTAAGCTGTCAGATTTGGAAGAAAGCTTTTCGGAATATGTTGTTTACGGAAAAATTCTGCGTGTTGAAGAGCCAAAGCTTACAAGAAAAGGCGACAGATACATTTTGAGCTTCTCGTTTACGGATTTTACGGACTCTGTTTATGCAAAGCTTTTCCCGCTTGTGGAAGACTTAAAAGAACTTTTAAATTATATTGCACCCGGAAAGTGCATCAAGATGAAGGCTGTTCCGCGAACGGATAAATTTGACAACGAGCTTGAAATGTCGGATATATCCGGCATAAAGCAAATTCCGGATATTGCAACACTCAGACAGGATAAGAGCACAGAAAAGCGAATAGAGCTTCATGCGCATACGACTTTCAGCGATATGGATGCAGTGGTAGACCCATGTGTTCTCGTACAAACCGCATTTGATTTTGGACATAGGGGAGTTGCCATAACGGATCACGGCGTTGTGCAGGGATTTACGGTCGCATATCACTATTTGAGAGACAAACTCGAAAAAAACAAGGATCCGGAAATAGCTGAAAGAGCAAAAAACTTTAAGATTCTTTACGGATGTGAAATATATCTTGTAGACGATATACAAGAGACTGTTACGGATCCGGGTGACAAGACAATCGATTCCGAAACGGTTGTATTTGATATAGAAACAACCGGCAGAAACAAGAATACCGATATGATTATCGAAATCGGTGCAGTAAAATTAAAAGACAATAAAATTGTTGACAGATTTTCGCGTTTTGTAAATCCCGGAATTCCCATTCCTGCGGAAATAATTACGCTTACCCATATAAATGACGAGCTTGTGCACGACGCCGACAAAATTGACGTTGTGCTTAAGGATTTTTTGGATTTTGTGGGAGATGCGGTAATCGTTGCCCACAATGCATCCTTTGATACGGGATTTGTAAAAAGGTTTGCGCGTGAACAGGGATTGGATTTTTCACCTACTATTGTAGATACGGTGGGACTTGCACGGGCTTTGCTCGGAAATCTCAAAAATTATAAGCTTGATACCGTGGCAGATGAACTTAAAATTGCACTTCTGCATCACCACAGAGCTGTCGACGATGCCGAATGTACGGCACTTATTTATCAGAAGCTTTGCGAAATTTTAAGGAAGAAGGGCTTAATTAGTTTATGTGAGGCCAAAGAAAATCTGCGTCCGACGGTTGACTCGATAAGAAGAATGCATTCATATCATTGTATTGTCTTAATAAAGAACGAGACAGGCAGAGTAAACCTTTATAAGATGATTTCAAAAAGCCATTTGGAATATTTTATGCGTCAGCCCAAAATTCCGAAGAGCATGTTAAGGGAATACAGAGAGGGACTTATAATAGGCTCCGCATGCGAAGCGGGGGAATTGTTTAGGGGAATCGTAAATAACGCTCCGCAGGAAGAAATAGCCGAACTTTGTGATTTTTATGATTATTACGAAATTCAGCCGATAGGCAACAACAGATTTATGATTGAGGATGAAAAATATCCGGAAATCAAAAATGAAGATGATTTGAGAGAGCTTAACGAAAAAATAGTTGAGCTCGGTGTCAAATATAACAAACCTGTTTGCGCAACCTGCGACAGCCATTTTTTAAATCCCGAGGACGAAGTCTACAGGCGTGTGATCATGCATTCAAAAGGCTTTAAGGATGCGGATAACCAGGCGCCGTTGTACTTTAGAACAACCGAAGAAATGCTATCCGAGTTTGATTATCTGGGACAGAAAAAGTGCAAAGAGGTTGTAATCGAAAACCCCAATAAAATCTTCGATATGATCGAAAAAATATCGCCCGTGCGTCCGGACAAGTGTCCGCCGGTAATCGAAAATTCCGAAGAGATGCTCACAAAAATATGCCATGACAAGGCACATTCGATGTACGGAGAGGAGCTGCCTTTACCGGTTTCAACAAGACTTGAAAAGGAGCTTTCGTCGATTATCAAAAACGGATATTCCGTTATGTATATTATTGCGCAAAAGCTTGTATGGAAGTCGAATGAAGACGGATATCTTGTCGGATCGAGAGGCTCCGTCGGTTCTTCGTTTGTTGCGACGATGGCGGGAATAAGTGAAATAAATCCGCTTCCGGCGCATTATTATTGCAAGAAGTGCCACTATTCCGATTTTGATTCGGATATTGTAAAGGAATATCAAAAAAATGCCGTCTGCGGTTTTGATTTGCCGGACGCGGTTTGCCCAAAATGCGGTGATAAACTCGTAAAAGACGGATGCGATATACCTTTTGAAACGTTCCTCGGATTCAATTGCGAAAAGGCGCCGGATATCGACCTTAACTTTTCGGGTGAATATCAATCGAAGGCTCATGATTATACGGAAGTTATTTTCGGAAAAGGTCAGACTTTTAAAGCGGGAACCGTCGGCGCCGTTCAGGAAAAGACTGCTTACGGCTTTGCGATGAAATATGACGAAGAACACGGGGTGATTCACAGAAGAGCGGAGCGCGAAAGAATGTCGATGGGATGTGTGGGAGTGCGCCGTTCAACAGGCCAGCATCCGGGAGGAATCGTTGTTTTGCCTGTGGGCGAGGATATTGACACGTTTACGCCGGTGCAGCATCCCGCAAACGACATGACATCAAACATCATAACAACACACTTTGATTACCACTCGATCGATCATAATTTGCTTAAGCTTGATATACTCGGTCACGATGATCCCACAATGATAAAGAGGCTTGAAGAACTCACGGGGATTGATGCAAAAACTATTCCCATGGATGACAAAAAGGTTATTTCTCTTTTCCATTCGACGGAAGCTATGGGAATAAAACCGGAAGACTTAAACGGAATAGATCTCGGTTCACTCGGACTTCCCGAGCTCGGAACGGACAATGCCATGAACATGCTTCGTGAAACAAAGCCCGACTGCTTTTCGGACATGGTAAGAATTTCGGGACTTTCCCACGGAACGGACGTATATGCAAACAACGCCCAGGATCTTATTAAGAGCGGAACATGCAATCTTAAGCAGGCAATATGCACGCGTGACGATATTATGCTTTATCTTATCAACAAAAATGTTGAAGCGGGACATGCCTTCAAAATAATGGAAAGCGTGCGTAAGGGAAAGGGACTTACCGAAGAACAGGAAGCGGAAATGCGTGAACATGATGTTCCCGACTGGTATATAGGTTCATGTAAAAAAATCAAGTATATGTTCCCTAAAGCACATGCCGCCGCCTATATCATGATGGCATTCAGAGTGGCATGGTTTAAGGTTTATTATCCGCTTGCCTATTATGCGGCTTATTTTGGAATAAGAGCGGCAGCATTTGATTATGAGCTTATGTGCCTCGGAAAAGAAAATCTCCTTAAAAACATGAACGAAATAAAGCATGCGATCGACAATCATACCGCAAAGGCAAAGGATGAGACGACATATATGAACATGAAGAGTGTGCTTGAAATGTATGCAAGAGGATACGAATTTGCAAAAATCGATATCTTTAAGGCAAAAGCTCATGCGTTCCAGGTGGTTGACGGAAAAGTAATGCCGTCGTTTGACTCAATCCAGGGACTCGGTGAAACCGCATCAGACCTTATGTATGAAGGATGCAAGGGCGGACCTTTTACGTCAAAGGAAAATTTTAAGAGCCGTACAAAGGCTCCTCAAAAGGCTGTCGATACGATGGCAAGGCTTGGGATGCTGGGAGATATTCCCGAAACGGATCAGATATCACTTACTGATTTGTTTGGGATCGAGTGAATATTCTGAAAATTATTTCAAAATAAATTTAAATTCTAACTTGCTTTTTTGGAACTTATGCTGTATATTCTAAAACAGTTCATGGCTCGTTGGTCAAGAGGCTAAGACGTCGCCCTCTCACGGCGAAAACACCGGTTCGATTCCGATACGGGCTATTTACTGTTTTTTTATAACAGCCCAACCCTATTTCGAAACAGCAATGTTTCGATTTTTTTTGTTTAACGGGAGAAATCTTATGAAAATGTATTTTTATTACGGCGCAATGGGATCGAGTAAAACGGCAAATGCGCTTATGACAAGATTCAGTTGGGAAAGTAAGGGAAAGAAGGTTGCGCTCATAAAGCCGCAAACGGACACGAGAGACGGAATTACGACGGTAAAGTCGAGAGCGGGTCTTTCGGCGAATGCAATTGTGCTTGGTGCAAATCAAAAAATCAATGATGTACTTTTTGACATCTCCGAATATGACAATATAATAGTTGACGAGGTGCAGTTTTTAACAACGGCGCAAATAGACGAATTACGCTATATTGCCGACAACGAAAAAGCATTTATTATGTGTTACGGCTTAAAGACGGATTTTAAGAGCGAGCTCTTTGAAGGATCAAAAAGGCTCCTGGAGGTTGCCGACAAAATTTCCGAAATCGTTTCAATGTGTCCGTGCGGAAAAAAGGCCACAATGAATGCAAGGTACTCGGGCAACAAAATTGTTTATTCCGGCGAACAAATTGCGATAGGCGGAAACGAAAGCTATATTGCGCTTTGCCACAAGTGCTACATGAAGGGCACGATTGATTTAAAAACTGCCGAAGCATTTATGGTCGAAAAGGATTAAAAAATATTGAAAAATAAATTTAATTGGAATATAATCCTAAAAGTTTATATTTTCGGGAGAAACAGATATGAAAAAGTTTACTTCAAATGAACTCAG
>CAVJHK010000029.1:16685-20774 GCA_963649295.1 Lachnospiraceae bacterium
TGGAAAGAATTTTATATTAAGCGCGGTCATGCCGACTGCGGTGCCGTATCGCTTGTTTCGGACGGATCGACGGGCGCAATGTTCAACGTTGCCGGAATGCAGCCTATTATGCCTTATTTGCTCGGCAAAAAGCATCCGCTCGGCACAAGGCTTTGCAATGTCCAGGGATGCGTGCGCACAAATGATATCGAAAGTATAGGAGACAAGAGCCATTTGACATTTTTTGAAATGATGGGCTCATGGAGTCTCGGCGATTATTTTAAGAAGGAAAGATGCGAATTCAGCTTTGAGCTTTTGACGGATGTATTTAAATTTGACAGAGACCATCTTGCGGCAACCGTTTTTGCGGGTGACGAAAACGCTCCCCGTGACGAAGAGGGCGCAAAATACAGAATAGCATCGGGCTTTAAGCCGGAGAATGTTTTTTATCTTCCCGCCGAAGACAACTGGTGGGGGCTTGAGTATGGTCCGTGCGGTCCCGATTCCGAAATGTTTTATGTAAAGGATGTTGCACCCTGCGGCCCCGATTGCCGTCCGGGCTGTCATTGCGGCAAATATACCGAAATCGGAAACGATGTATTTATGCAATACGAAAAGCATGAAGACGGAACACTTACGCCTCTTGCAAAAAAGAACGTTGACACGGGCTGGGGACTTGAAAGAAACCTTGCATTTTTGAACAACGTTGACGATGTTTATCTTACAGATCTTTTTACGTCTGCGATTTCTGCGATGGAAAAAGCATCGGGAATCAAATACGGTGAAAACGAAAATACAACAAAGTCAATGAGAATCGTTGCTGATCACCTTCGCACAAGCGTTATGCTTATCGGAGATCCCGCAAAGCTTCTTCCTTCAAATATGGGGGCGGGATATGTACTTCGCCGTCTTATACGCCGTGCCGTAAGACACGGACGTGTGCTTTCTCTTAAGAAACAAGATTTGATTGATATCGCTTCCGTATTTATCGATGAAGTTTATGCGGAGAGCTATCCGGATCTCAAAAAGAACAAAAAATTTATTCTTGACGAGCTTTCAAAGGAAATTGAACGTTTCCTTCTGACACTCGAAAACGGAATGCGGGAATTTAAGAAAATTTCGGACGAAAAGAAGTCTTTAAACAAAAAGGAAATAGAAGGAAATCTTGCATTTTATCTTTATGATACGTTCGGCTTCCCGCTTGAGCTTACAATCGAGATGGCGGAAGAAGAAGGACTTACAGTAGACGAAGACGGATTTAAGGCTTCAATGGAATTGCAAAAGAAAAAGGCGAGAGAGAATTCGGCATTTTCTCAAAAGAATGCCGAAAAAGATATTTTTGAATCCTTGCCCGAAAGCGTAAAGAGCGAATTCGTGGGATATAATGAACTCACGATTACGGACGAAATCATTGCACTTTCCGATTCCGAAACCATTACGGATTGTATCGGTGCGGGCACAAACGGAATAATTGTGACGGCACGCACACCTTTTTATGCCACAATGGGCGGTCAAAAGGGCGATATGGGTACGATATCAGTGGGCGATGCGTTATTTAGCGTAAATGAAACAATTAAGCTTTCACACGGAATGATAGGTCATGTGGGAACAGTGACAAAAGGCATAATTAAGACAGGCGACAAGTGCCTGCTTTCAGTTAACAGGGCAACCCGTGCCGCAACATGCAAAAACCATACGGCAACGCATCTTCTTCAAAAAGCATTGCAAATTGTGCTCGGTGACGCTGTTTCACAGGCGGGCTCCTATCAGGATACAGAGCGCACGAGATTCGATTTTACGTACGGTAAGGCACTTATAAAGGAAGAACTTGAAAAAGTTGAAGAAATCGTAAACGAAGAAATAATAAAGGGCATTCCCGTTACAACTGACGTCATGTCGACAGAAGACGCCAAGAAGACAGGCGCAATGGCACTTTTCAGCGAAAAATACGGTGAAACGGTAAGAGTTGTTTCAATCGGTGATTTTTCGAAGGAGCTTTGCGGAGGTACGCATGTTTCCGATACAAGCAAAATAAAGGCCTTCAAAATTCTTTCGGAAAGCGGAATCGCTGCCGGAATACGCCGTATCGAAGCAATTACCGGCGAAAATGTAATGGCTTATTACAGAAATGAAGAGAAGGAACTTCTTGCGATAGCCAAAACGGCAAAGTGCGACATAAAAGAGATTTCAAGGAAAATAGACTTGATGCTTGAGGAAATAAAGGCACTTAAGTCCGAAAACGAAAAGTTGAAGTCAAAGCTTGCGTCAAATTCGGCATCGGATATTTACAATGATGTAAAGAACAAGAATGGTGTGAATATTTTGGCTGCGGAAATAAAGGATGCAGATCAAAATTCGTTAAAAAGCCTCGGTGACGAAATCAAATCAAAGCTCTCATGCGCATTTATATTGCTTATCGGTACGCAAAACGGCAGGATTTCTGTTGTATCGATGGCAACGGATGACGCGATTAAGCACGGATGCGCCGCAGGAGCCGTTATTAAGGAAGTTTGCATGTGTTTAGGCGGTGGCGGCGGCGGAAGGCCGAACATGGCTCAGGGCTCGGGAATGGATACTTCAAAAATTCCTGAAGCGCTTGAAAAGGCAAAACTTGTTATGGAAAACATGATTTCATAATAAATATGTTCTCTTACAGCCCAAAATGCTTGACAAAGCTAAAAAAAAATGTTACAAAACAAGAGATATAGTTGACTAGTTGAGAGTGGATGCGAATCCACTCTTTACTTTTGCATAGAAAACGGAGCAAAAAATGAAAAAAAACAAATTGTATGAAAAAAAAACGACCGAAATTGCGGAGCCGATATGCAATGAACTCGGATTTTCGCTTTATGACGTCGAATTTGTGAACGAAGCGGGTACAAATTATTTGAGGGTCTATATAGATAAGCCGGAAGGAATATCGGTTGACGAGTGTGAAACGGTATCCCGTCGCATGAACGATATTTTGGACGCACAAGACTTTGTCGAAGAATCATATATTTTTGAAGTAAGTTCACCGGGACTCACAAGAACACTTAAAAAAGACAGGCATTTTGAGCAAAGTCTCGGAAGCGAAGTTGAAGTAAAGCTTTTTAAACCCGTAGATAAGAAAAAAGAATATATGGGATACTTGGATGATTTTGACGAGAATACGGTAACGCTTGGCTTTGATGACGATACGGAAATTGTACTTGAAAGAGCAAATATAGCAAAAATAAATCTTGCAATACACTTTTAAAAAGGCAAACATAAGGAGGAACATAAAAATGGCAGCAAAGAAAAAAACAGAATCCAAGGCAACGGCGGAATCGACTGCAAAAAATGAATTGATTGCGGCATTAAACGAACTTGAAAAAACAAAGGGAATTCCGAAGGAGACGATGCTTAAGGCGATAGAAACATCTCTTCTCACGGCTTGCAAAAGTGAATACGGAAAGGCTGACAATATTAAAGTAAATATCGATTCCGTTACCGGAGTTGTCAAGGTTTTTGCGGAAAAGACCGTAGTATCTGAGGTAACGGATCCGACACTTCAGATTTCAATCAATGAAGCAAATATACGTTTCAACAATCAATATAGCGAGGGCGATATTGTAAACGTTGAGATTCAGGTTAAGGATTTTAAGCGTACGGTGGCGAGTACGGCTAAAAACGTTATTGTTCAGCAAATACGTGAAGCTGAAAAGGAAGCTTTGTTTACAAGCTATTCGATGAAGGAGCACGAACTTGTTACGGGTGTAATTCAATGCTTCCAGGACCCCGACCACGGAAATTACAATATTATCGTGAACCTCGGTAAAATAGAAACAATTCTTCCCGTAAATGAGCAGGTTAAGGGTGAGGAATTCTATAAAAACGAAAGAGTAAAGCTTTATGTGACAAGAGTTGAAAATAATCCCAAAGGTGGCGGTTTTAAGGTAATGGTTTCAAGAACCATTAAAGATCTTGTAAAAAGACTTTTCGAAGAGGAAGTTACGGAAATCGCAGACGGAACGGTTGAAATAAAGGCTATTTCGAGAGAGGCGGGTCAACGTACAAAGATTGCCGTTTATTCACATGATCCGAATGTCGATCCCGTCGGTGCATGTGTCGGTGTTAACGGTGCAAGAG
>CAVJHK010000030.1:0-20542 GCA_963649295.1 Lachnospiraceae bacterium
CCCTTGTGCCGCACGGAGCGGAAGCGGACGAGAGGGCAAAAATGTTAATCCGGAATCTCAAAAATATCGGCTATAAAATATGCTTTATTTCAAACAACAAAGAAAAAAGAGTTGCGGATTTTAACAGGGAACTCGGATGCACATATATTTACAAGGCGGGTAAACCTGAAAAAAAAGGATATTTGAGCGCTTTGTCCGTATTAAATGCAAAGCCGCAAAACGCTCTCTTTGTGGGAGACCAGATATTTACGGATATTTGGGGCGCAAACAGGGCGAAAATCGATTCTTATCTTGTGAACAGAATAGGCAAAAAAGAGGAAATTCAAATTCATTTAAAGAGAATTCCCGAGGCTTTAATAAAGTTTTCTTTTGTCTTATTTTGCAATAAAAAATGTTTTTTTAAAGAACGAAACGGAGAAATAAATCATGAAAAATTATGAAAAAGCGTTACAGGTAATCAAGGAAAAAAAACTTGATGCGATTTTGGTTTCCGACGGATTCAACATGCGTTATATTTCGGGCTTTACGGGAGCGACGGGATATCTCCTTGTTTCTGAAAACAAAAGACTCCTTCTCACGGATTCCCGATATACGGTTGCAGCCATGGAGCAGGCTCCGGATTTTGAAACGGTAACAATAACGGTTGAGCATGATTATATATATGAAATCAATCGCTTTATTGCGGAAGAAAACATAAAAATACTCGGCTTTGAAGGAGACAATTTTACTTATTCCGGATATCTTAGGTTTAAGGAAAAGTTAAATGTAACGGATTTTGTTCCGATAAATAATGAGCTTTCTCTTTTAAGAATTATAAAGACGGAAGATGAGCTCAAAAATCTGAGAATGGCAGAGCATATCGGGGATATCGCTTTTAACGAGATTCTTTCGTTTATTAAACCCGGCATGACGGAGCTCGAAGTTGCGGCAAAGCTCGAATATATCATGAAGACAAACGGTGCCGAAAAATTAAGCTTTGAAACAATAGTTGCGGCAGGCATAAACGGTTCAAAGCCTCATGCGGAGCCCGGAAATTATAAAATACAATCGGGCGACCTTGTAACAATGGATTTCGGATGCATGTATAACGGCTATTGCTCGGATATGACAAGAACAATATGTGTGGGACACGCAAACGAAAAACAGCGTGAAATATATGACATTGTTTTGAAGGCACAGCTTGCCGTGCTTGATAATCTCAAGCCCGGTCATCCCGGAAAATATTATGACAAGATTGCACGTGACATAATTACGGATGCGGGATATGGCGAATGTTTCGGTCATGGACTCGGACACTCAGTCGGACTTGAAATACATGAAGAACCGAGATTTTCGACACGCGAAGAAAGAATAATAAAGCCGAATACAATAATTACGGTTGAGCCCGGAATTTATGTACCCGACTTCGGCGGCGTAAGAATCGAAGATATGGTTCTTGTGACCGAAAACGGATATGAAAATTTCGCCTTCTCCCCGAAGCAGCTTATTGAGATATAATTTTTAAAAGGACATATAAAGACATGGAAAACGAAAACAGTACCAAAAATTTTATCGAGCAGTTTGTCGAAGAAGATATCGCTGACAACGGAAGATTTGCCGGACAGCGTGTGCATACACGTTTTCCTCCCGAGCCGAACGGATATCTTCATATAGGTCATTGCAAGGCTCTTTGCATTGACTTCGGTACAGCCGAAAAATTTAACGGAATTACCAATCTTCGCATGGACGACACAAATCCCGCAAAGGAAGATTCGGAATATGTTGATGCCATAAAGGAAGACATTCATTGGCTCGGCTTTGACTGGGGGGACAGATTTTATTACGGCTCCGATTATTTTGAAAAAGACTATGAATATGCGGTTGAACTTATCAAAAAGGGACTTGCGTATGTATGCGAACTGAATGCGGAGGAATTTTCAAAGTACAGGGGAGACACCTCTCATCCGGCAATCAGTCCACACAGAGACAGGCCGATTGATGAATCTCTTGATTTATTTAAGAGAATGCGTGACGGGGAATTTCCGGAAGGCAAATATACGCTTCGCGCCAAAATTGACCTTGCATCGGGCAATTTCAACATGCGCGATCCCGTAATTTACAGAATCAGATATATCAATCATCACAGACAGGGAAACAAATGGTGCATTTTCCCTATGTATGATTTTGCACATCCCATTCAGGATGCGCTTGAGGGAATCACGCATTCGCTTTGCTCACTCGAATATGAGGATCACAGACCGCTTTATGACTGGGTTGTAAACAATGTTTCCGTACCTTGTAAGCCTCGTCAGATCGAATTTGCGAGACTCGGCATAAATTATACGGTTATGTCAAAGAGAAAGCTTCGCAAAATGGTGGAAGAGGGCATAGTTACGGGTTGGGACGATCCGAGAATGCCTACGCTTTGCGGACTCAGAAGAAGAGGATATACAAGTGCTTCAATAAGAGATTTCTGCAACAAAATCGGTGTTTCAAAGGTAAATTCTACGGTTGATTATGCATTTTTGGAATCATGCTTAAGAGAAGATTTAAATCTTAACGCACCGCGCAGAATGGCGGTTCTTCGGCCCATAAAGCTTGTTATAACGAATTATCCCGATAATGTGACCGAAGAACTTATGGTTGAAAACAATCCGAATGACGAAAATGCGGGAACGAGAAAAGTGCTTTTTTCAAAAGAACTTTATGTGGAATCGGATGATTTTATGGAAGAGCCGATTCCGAAATATAAGCGTCTTTTCCCGGGAGGTCCGGAATGCAGGCTTAAGGGTGCATATCTTATCACATGCACGGGCTGCAAACATGACGAAAACGGAAACATCACGGAAATTTATGCGACCTATGATCCCGACAGCCGCGGAGGAGATCCGGCGGACGGAAGAAAGGTGAAGGGCGCAACGCTTCACTGGGTTGAGTGCAAAAGCGCAATCGATTTTGAGGCAAGACTATATGATATGCTTTTTGACAGAGAGGATCCCGATGCGGCAGAGGATTATTCAAGCTGCCTAAATCCGAACTCTCTTGAAACACTTAAGGGATGCAAGGGCGAAGCAGGCCTTGCAAATACCGAGATTTCGCTTCCGGGCAAAAATGAACCTTCGTTTCAGTTTTTGAGACTCGGATATTTTGCGCTTGATTATAAGGATTCTGCGCCCGGCAAGCTTGTATTTAACCGCTCTGTCGCACTCAAAGACGGATTTAAGAAATAAGTCATGTATTACGGATTTTAGAAATATGTCTTGCATTATCAAGGTAATTGTAGTAAAATTGTTTGGTCCTTGCGGAAATCAGCTTCCCGGGGAAACAGTTTATGTATGTATTTTTAGGAGGATTTTATGATTTCAGCAGGTGATTTCAGAAACGGTATAACACTTGAGATCGAAGGACAGGTTGTACAGGTTATCGAATTCCAGCATGTTAAGCCCGGCAAAGGTGCAGCATTCGTTAGAACAAAGCTTAAGAATGTAATTTCCGGCGGTGTTGTCGAAAAGACATTCCGTCCTACGGAAAAATTCCCGGCTGCACGTATTGACAGACTCGATATGCAATATCTTTACAAGGACGGCGACCTTTATAACTATATGAACACAGAGACATATGACCAGATTTCTTTGACCGAGGATCAGGTCGGTGATTCAATGAAATTTGTCAAGGAAAACGAGATGGTTAAGATGCTTTCATACAACGGACAGATTTTCTCCGTAGAGCCGCCACTCTTTGTTGAACTTGAGATTACGGATACAGAGCCCGGCTTTAAGGGCGATACGGCTACAGGCGCATCAAAGCCCGCTACTGTTGAGACAGGTGCACTTGTTTATGTCCCTCTTTTTGTTAACCAGGGCGAAAAGATTCAGATCGACACAAGAACTGGTGAATACCTTAAGAGAGTTTAATTGTTGAATTCATTCGGGCCTTTGCGAAAGCAAAGGCCTTTTTTTGTACTTAAAAAGCCTTACCCGGAAATCCAAATATATTTTTTTATACATTTTTAATTCATTGTTGACATATTTATTCAAAGTGGTACAATCTCTTTTGTTGATTTGACTTGGTAAAGTGATAAATTCATAATCTTGTTTTACGCCGATTCAAAGGAGACAAAAATATTAAAAGTAGCAGTTTTGGTGACCTAGGGCTGCGGAATGGAGGATATTTATGGGTCGAGTTTATAATTTTTCAGCGGGACCGGCAGTTTTACCGGAAGAAGTGTTAAAGGAAGCTGCGGCAGAGATGCTTGATTACAAAGGAACAGGCATGTCTGTTATGGAAATGAGCCATCGCTCAAAGGCTTTCGAGGAAATCATCAATACAGCGGAGCAGGATTTAAGGGATCTTATGAATATCCCCGACAATTATAAGGTTCTTTTCCTTCAGGGCGGTGCAAGCCAGCAGTTTGCAATGATTCCGATGAACCTTATGAAAAAGCGCAAAGCAGATTACATTATCACGGGTCAATGGGCAAAGAAGGCATGGCAGGAAGCTCAGATTTACGGAGATGCCCGTGCAATTGCATCCTCTGCCGACAAAACTTTTTCGTATATTCCGGATTGCTCGGATCTTCCGATCGACGATGATGCGGATTATGTATATATATGCGAGAACAATACGATTTACGGTACAAAATTTAAGACACTTCCCAATACCAAAGGCAAGACACTTGTTGCGGATGTTTCTTCATGCTTCCTTTCGGAGCCTGTTGACGTAACGAAGTATGGCGTCATTTACGGCGGCGTTCAAAAGAATATCGGACCTGCGGGTGTTGTTATTGTTATCATTCGTGAAGATTTGATTACAGAAGACACATTGCCCGGCACACCCACAATGCTCAAATACAAGACACATGCCGACAACGGTTCTCTTTACAATACACCGCCGGCATACGGAATTTATATTTGCGGCAAGGTATTCAAGTGGCTCAAGAAGATGGGCGGACTTTCCGCAATGCAAAAGAAAAATATCGAAAAGGCTCAAATCCTTTATGATTTCCTTGATTCTTCAAAACTTTTTAAGGGTACGGTAAGAAAAGAAGACCGTTCGCTCATGAATGTTCCTTTTGTTACGGGAAATGAAGAACTTGACGCAAAATTTGTTAAGGAAGCAAAGGCTGCCGGATTCGAAAACTTAAAGGGTCACAGAACGGTAGGCGGCATGAGAGCCTCGATTTATAATGCAATGCCCATTGAAGGCGTCAAAGCCCTCGTTGAATTTATGAAGAAATTTGAGGAGGAAAACGCCTGATGTATAAATATAATTGCTTAAATAAAATTTCAAAAATCGGTACACAGCAGTTTACCGATAATTATGTTCAAACGGACGATATAAACGAAGCAGACGCAATTCTTGTAAGAAGCGCAACGATGCATGACATGAAATTTGCGCCGTCCGTTAAAGCAATCGCAAGAGCCGGTGCGGGAGTAAACAATATTCCGTTGGATCGCTGTGCCGAAGAAGGAATTGTTGTATTCAACACTCCCGGTGCAAACGCAAACGGCGTTAAGGAACTTGTTATTTGCGGAATGCTGCTTGCATCACGCGACGTGGTCGGCGGTATCAACTGGGTCCGGCAGATTAAGGATGACCCGGACGTTGCAAAGCTTGTCGAAAAAGGCAAATCAAATTATGCAGGCCGTGAAGTGCTCGGCAAAAAGCTCGGTGTAATCGGACTCGGAGCAATCGGCGTTCTTGTTGCGAATGCCGCTGTTGCACTCGGCATGGAAGTTTATGGATGCGATCCTTATATATCCGTTGAAAATGCATGGAAGCTTTCAAGAAGCGTAAAGGCGGTTAAAACTAGGGAAGAGATCTTTAAGAAGTGCGATTATATTACGGTTCACGTTCCGCTTCTTGATGATACAAAGAATATGATAAATGCCGATTCGATCAAGATGATGAAGAACGGAGTCGTTATCTTAAACTTTGCGAGAGACTTGCTTGTAAATGATGACGATATGGCTGCCGCTCTTGCCGCAGGCAAGGTTAAAAAATATGTTACGGATTTTCCGAACGTAAAATCTGCAAAGATGGCGGGAACAATCGCAATTCCGCATCTTGGAGCATCTACGGAGGAATCAGAAGACAATTGTGCTGTGATGGCCGTAAGAGAGGTTGTTGATTATCTCGAAAACGGCAATATCACAAATTCTGTAAATTATCCTTATGTGGATGCAGGAGTTTGCAAGACAGAAGCACGTATTTGCATTCTTCACAAAAACATTCCCAATATGCTTGCGCAATTTACGGGTGCTTTTTCTAAGGAAGGCATAAATATCGAAAATCTCGTTAACAAGAGCAAGGGTGATTCTGCTTATACGATTATTGATGCTGCACTTGTAAACGAAGCCATAGAAAACGACCTTAAGGCTATTGAGGGTGTAAGAAACGTCAGAGTTATAAGGAAAGCCAATTAACATTTGATTTTAAAAAGGATATATTGTAAAATTAAGGGTGCAAAATTTGTACCCTTTTTTTATCGGAGGAAAAATATGATTAAAATTGCTTTGTTTGCTGCGGAGGGCGCAGAAGAAATTGAGGCGCTTACGGTTGTGGATATATTGAGACGTGCGGGAATGGAAGTGGATATTGTGTCTCTTACGGACAAAAAAGCCGTGAAGGGCTCGCATAAAATCGTGTTCGGTGCCGAAGAACTTTTAAATGATATCGATATTGATGAGTACGACGGCATTGTAATTCCGGGCGGAATGCCGGGAACAAACAATATAAAAGGAAAATCGGCTGTTTGCAATGCAATCAAAAAATTTGTCACAGACAAAAAAATGGTCGCTGCAATTTGTGCCGCACCGAGTGTGCTCGGTGAACTTAATCTCTTAAACGGAAAGAAAGCAACATGCTATCCGGGATTTGAAGAAAAGCTTTACGGAGCAACGGTATTATCCGATCCGGTTGTTGTCGACGAAAATATTATTACAAGCAGGGGAATGGGAACTGCCATTGATTTTGCTCTTGCAATCGTTTCGTATTATGCGGACGAAACCGTTGCAGGCGACCTTGCAGAAAGCATTATTTACAAAAAATAACAACGGAAAAGAGTGTGACTTTTTTGAAAGAATTATTGTTTATAAAGCCCATATTTAAACAGATGATATGGGGCGGTACAAGACTGCGTACGGAATACGGTTATGATATTCCGGGGGACAACACGGGAGAATGCTGGGCCGTGTCCGCACACGAAAACGGAGATTGTGAGATTTTTGGCGGCACATATGACGGAGTAAAATTAAGCACGCTTTATGCCGAACATAAAGAACTTTTTAATGATTCTCACAAGAAGTTTCCTCTCCTTGTAAAAATTATAGATGCGGCGTCGGATCTTTCTATTCAGGTGCATCCGGATGATGAATATGCCTTTGTGCACGAAAACGGAAGTTATGGAAAAACGGAATGCTGGTACATACTGGATTGTGATAAGGATGCTGAGATAATAGTGGGGCATAATGCCGGCTCCAAGGATGAACTCATAAAGCTTATAAGAGAAAAAAGATGGAACGAGCTTATTACTCCCAGAAAAATAAAAAAAGGTGATTTCTTTCAAATTGAGCCCGGAACCGTTCATGCAATAAAGAAAGGCACATTGATTTTGGAAACGCAGCAATCGAGTGACATTACATATCGACTGTATGATTATGACAGATTGCAAAACGGATGCCTGCGAGAACTTCATATAGATAAGTGCATAGACGTGATCAAGTGCCCCCATAAGGACACTGTTACCGATTTTAAGGTTTGTAATAAAGAAAATGCCCGGATTACGGAACTTTGCGATTCAAAATTTTATAAGGTAAGAAAAATCGATATAAAAGGAAAAGTGGAATTTGAACCAAAAGCCACATATCAAATTTTTTCATGCATCGAGGGAGAGGGAACGGTGGATTCGGTACCTGTTAAAAAAGGCGACCACTTTATTATGCCGTGCGGATACGGAGCATATTCGATTTCCGGATATATGAGCTTTATAAATTCCGAATCAAAATAAGCTAAATATGATTGAAAAACGATTGTAAGTCAAAGGAAAATACCTCAAATCAAATTGTTAGCACTCATTTTAAAAGAGTGCTAATTTTTTGTTGACTTTTTGAAACTTATGGTTATAATTGTACATAGACTAAAAAGTCTTTTATTTTTTGGAGGTAATTATATATGGAAAAGAGACAGGGTAATCTTTCAATCGATTCGGATAATATATTTCCGATAATTAAACAGTGGCTTTATTCGGATCATGATATTTTTTATCGTGAGATTATTTCAAACGGCTGTGATGCAATCACAAAATTAAAAAAGCTTGACGGTATCGGCGAATGGCACATTCCTGAGGGCGAAGAACTCAAAATGGATGTATTCGTCAATCAGACAAACAAGACGATTACGTTTACGGATAACGGTATCGGCATGACGATGGATGAGGTTGATAAGTATATTAACCAGATCGCATTTTCGGGTGCCAAGGACTTCCTTGAAAAATATAAGGATAAGGAAGGCGCAGATCAGATAATCGGTCACTTTGGACTCGGATTTTATTCGGCATTCATGGTTGCCGATCGTGTTACAATCGATTCGCTTTCTTATATTGAGGGAAGCACGCCTGTGCATTGGGAATCCGAAGGCGGCATGACTTATGAGATGACAGACGGTGACAAGCCCGAACGCGGTACAACGATTGTTCTTTATCTGAATGAGGATTCCTATGAATTCGCAAACGCTTACAGAGCAAGAGAGGTTATCGAAAAGTATTGCTCGTTTATGCCTGTGCCGATTTACTTTAAGGATGAAAATGCCGAAGAAGACAAGAATTTGGATGTTGTAGCGGAAGAAAAATCTGATGATTCCGATTCAAAGGAAGATAAGGATAAAAGCGAAGAAAAAGAGCCTAAAAAGCCCGAACCAATAAACGAAATCCATCCGCTTTGGACAAAAACTCCGTCGGAGTGTACGGACGAAGAGTACAAAAAGTTTTACAGAGACGTGTTCAACGATTATAAGGAGCCTTTGTTCTGGATACATTTGAATATGGATTATCCTTTCAATCTTAAGGGCATTCTTTATTTCCCCAAGATCAACATGGAATATGAGTCGATCGAAGGCAAGATAAAGCTTTATTCGAATCAGGTATTTATTGCGGACAACATCAAGGAAGTAATTCCGGAATTTTTGCTTCTCTTAAAGGGCGTTATCGATTGTCCGGATCTTCCGCTCAATGTTTCGAGAAGTGCGCTTCAAAACGACGGCTTTGTAAAGAAGATTTCCGATTACATCACAAAGAAGGTTGCCGACAAGCTTGTCGGAATGTATAAGACCGACAAGGAAAATTATGAAAAATATTGGGATGACATTTCTCCCTTTATTAAATATGGCTGTCTTAAGGATGACAAATTCCGCGATAAGGTTAAGGATTATATGATCTTTAAGAATCTTGACGGAAAATATGTTACGATTCCGGAATACATAAAAGCCGCAAAGGGCGAGACGGAAGAAGAAAAGAAGGAAGACGAGTCAGCCAAAAACAAGGACACGGCATCAGATAACAATACGGAAGACAAGGCTCCCGAAAAGAAAGACGACGACAATAAGGACACCGAAAAGGAACCGAAGAAGGACATAATTTATTATGTTACCGATCTTAAACAGCAAAGCCAGTATGTAAATATGTTTAAGGAAAACGGTAAGGATGCCGTTGTACTTGTGCATACAATCGACCAGCCGTTTATCAACCAGCTTGAAATGGCGGACGACAAGATTAAGTTTCTCAGAATCGATGCCGAAGTTACGGATGATTTTAAGGATGAGATTTCTGCCGATGAGCTCAAAAAAGAGAATGAGGAGCTTACAAAGCTTTTCCGTAAGAATTTGAACAGAGAACAGCTTGAAGTAAAGGTCGAAAAAATAAAAAGCGCGCGTGTCGCTGCCATGATTACGCTTTCGGAAGAAACGCGCAGAATGATCGACATGATGAAGATGTATCAAATGAGCGGTATGGATTTTGGCGGTGATATGGCAGGAAAAGGAGAGACACTTGTTTTAAACGCAAATCATTCGCTTGTGAAGTACTTATTTGAGCACGGAGACGCAGAGAATTCGAAGATGATTTGCGAACAGCTTTACGATCTTGCGATGCTTATGCATAAGCCTCTTGAACCCGAAGCAATGACAAAGTTTGTTGACAGAACAAACGAAATTATGATGCTTCTCACAAAATAAAAATTATGATAAAATGGGAGCACAAAAAAATGTGCTCCCGTTTTTTTTAATAGTGGCAGCGATAACAAAATTACGACGAAATTATTATAAAATGATGACAAATAAAAAGGATTTTTATGAGATATAAGTGTCTGGTACTTGATCATGACGATACGGTTGTTTCGAGCACGGCGGAGATACATTTTCCGGCGTTCCTTTATGCACTCGAAAAAATGCGCCCCGGTGAAACAATGACTTTAAACGAATATTTTAAATATAATTTTGATCCGGGTTTTTTGGAACTTTGCACTTCAAAGTATAAGATGACGGACCGAGAACTTAAAGAAGAAGAAGAAATCTGGAAGGAATATGTGTCAACACGGGTCCCGAGCGTTTATCCCGGAATGAAGGAAATAATAGAACGCGAAAAAAAAGAGGGCGGAATTATAGTGGTGTCTTCCCATTCCTTTGATTTTAATATCAAAAGGGATTATGAAAAAAATAATCTTCCCGCTCCCGATGAAATTTTCGGCTGGGAATTACCGAACGAAAAGAGAAAGCCGAGTCCTTATGCGCTTGAAGTAATTTCAAAAAAATACGGTCTTAATAAAAAAGACATTGTTGTGATTGACGATTTAAAGCCGGGCTATGATATGGCAATCTCTTTCGGCGCCGATTTTATAGGCGCGGGGTGGTGCAATTCGGTTCCGGAAATTCGCAAATTTTGGCAGAAAAATATAAAGAATTATTTTATGGATACGCACAAATTGTATGAATATTTATTTTGATACAATTTTAAATTGACTTTTGAGAAAAAAAGGTGCATAATACAAAAGCTTGATTTTTAAAGCTTTCGAGGTGTGGCTCAGTTTGGTAGAGCGCTGCGTTCGGGACGCAGAGGTCGTGGGTTCGAATCCCGTCGCCTCGATTTGAGTCTCGGTAAAAAGCAGACACTTGTGAGGCTTTAAAAAATTTAAATAAAAGCCAATTTTATATGCTAGAATGGCTCAGTCGGTAGAGCGACGCACTCGTAATGCGTAGGTCGCGGGTTCGATTCCCGCTTCTAGCTTTTAAAACATCTTTCATTCTTATATGAAAGATGTTTTTTGTTTTATGGGAATTTTCTTTTGTTATTGCCTTTTTTTTATCGTTGGTATACAATACGTTTCGAACTTTATGCGAAAGAACGCGGAAATGGAGCAAAACACATGATAGACATTAAGTTTTTACGTGAAAATCCTGACATTGTTCGCCAAAATATCAAAAATAAGTTTCAGGATTCAAAGCTTCCTCTTGTTGACGAAGTAATCGAGCTTGACAAAAAGAATCGTGAGCTGATTCAGGAAGCGGATTCACTCAGAGCAGAGAAAAACAAAATTTCAAAAAGCATAGGTGCTCTTATGGCACAGGGCAAAAAGGAAGAGGCAGAAGAGGCAAAGAAAAAAGTTGCCGAATTTGCCGAAAGACTTTCGGAGCTTGAAAAGCTTGAACCCGAATATGCCGAAAAAATAAAAAAGATTATGATGACGATTCCGAACATAATCGACAAATCCGTGCCGATAGGCAAGGACGATTCGGAAAATGTTGAAATAGAAAGATTCGGAGAGCCTGTTGTTCCCGATTTTGAGATTCCGTATCATTCGGAAATTATGGAAAGCTTTGACGGAATTGATCTTGATTCTGCAAGAAGAGTTGCCGGAAACGGATTTTATTATCTCATGGGGGACATTGCGAGAGTTCATTCGTCCGTGATTTCTTATGCGAGAGATTTTATGATTAACCGCGGATTTACATACTGCGTTCCGCCTTTTATGATCAGATCCGACGTTGTGACGGGGGTTATGAGCTTTGCGGAAATGGATGCGATGATGTATAAGATTGAAGGAGAAGATCTTTATCTTATCGGCACGTCGGAGCATTCAATGATCGGTAAATTTATTGATCAGATTATTCCGGAATCCACACTTCCTCAGACACTTACAAGCTATTCGCCATGCTTCCGTAAGGAAAAGGGCGCTCATGGCATAGAAGAACGCGGTGTATACAGAATTCACCAGTTTGAAAAGCAGGAAATGATCGTTGTATGTAAGCCCGAAGAGAGCCCTAAGTGGTTTGATAAATTGTGGCAGAATACCGTCGACCTTTTCAGAAGCCTTGATATTCCCGTAAGAACGCTCGAGTGCTGCTCCGGAGACCTTGCTGACTTAAAGGTTAAATCTTTGGACGTTGAAGCATGGTCGCCCAGACAGAAGAAGTATTTTGAGGTGGGTTCATGTTCGAATCTCGGTGATGCACAGGCAAGAAGACTCAGAATGAGAGTTTCAGGCGAAAACGGTGAAAAATATCTTCCTCATACTTTGAACAATACCGTTGTGGCACCGCCCAGAATGCTTATTGCTTTCCTTGAAAACAATCTCCGGGCAGATGGCACCGTACTTATTCCGAAGGCATTGCAGCCTTATATGGGCGGACAGGAAAAGCTTGTTCCCAAGAAAAGCTGCATTAAATAATAAAAAAAATAAAAGCTTGACATAATGTTTTATTATGGTAAAATCTTAAAAAACTGTGAAGAGAAGAAGTAATATTTGTCGGATCCTACAGAAAACAGCCGGTTGATGAGAGGCGTCAGGGGATGAAAATATGAATACATCTTGGAGTTGTGCACCGAAATTAAAGTAGGCTGCAACGGGTGCGCCCGTTATATCGCAAGCGGTATTGTCAGATACCCATTGAGACAGGCGGTGTGAGCCGCTTGTGAATTAAGGTGGTAACACGGAGCAAAAGTCTCGCCTCGTCCTTATTTTTAGGGCGAGGCGTTTTATATTGTTCGGAAAAATCCAAAAAAAATCAGGAGGACAAAAAATGACCTGTTACGAAGAACTGGTTAAGAGAGGGCTTATTGCTCAGGTGACAAACGAGGAAGAAATAAAGAAGATGGTTGATGCGGGAAAGGCGACGTTTTATATCGGCTTTGACTGCACTGCCGATTCGCTTACTGCAGGACACTTTATGGCGCTTTCGCTTATGAAGCGTCTTCAAATGGCGGGTAACCGCCCGATTGCTCTTATCGGCGGCGGCACAACGATGATCGGAGATCCTTCGGGACGTACCGATATGAGAAAGATGCTTACAAAGGAAGACATTGAGCACAACGCAGAGTGCTTCAAGCGTCAGATGGAAAAATTCATCGATTTCGGTGAAAACGGAGCAATGATGGTAAATAATGCCGACTGGCTCTTAAAACTCAATTATATTGACCTTTTGAGAGAGGTGGGAGCATGCTTTTCGGTCAACAACATGCTGAGAGCCGAGTGCTACAAGCAAAGAATGGAAAAGGGCTTAAGCTTCCTTGAATTCAACTATATGATTATGCAAAGCTATGATTTCTATATGCTCTATCAGAAGTACGGCTGCAATATGGAGTTCGGCGGAGACGACCAGTGGAGCAACATGCTCGGAGGTACGGAGCTCATCAGACGTAAGCTTGGAAAAGACGCACATGCCATGACAATTACGCTTCTTACGGATTCTCAGGGCAAAAAAATGGGCAAAACCGCGGGAAATGCCGTATGGCTCGATCCCAACAAGACTTCGCCTTTTGACTTTTTCCAATATTGGAGAAACGTTGACGATGCAGATGTCATTAAGTGCCTAAAGCTTCTTACGTTTGTTCCGCTTGAAGAAATAGAAGAGCTTGAAAAATTAACGGGAAGCGAGCTTAACCGCGCAAAGGAAATATTAGGCTTTGAGCTTACAAAGATGGTTCACGGAGAAGAAGAGGCGAATAAGGCATTAAATGCTTCAAGAGCTTTGTTTGCGGGAGGCGTAAGCGCAGAGATGCCGACAATCACGCTTTCGGATTCGGATTTTGATGACGGTCAAACTGATATAGTGTCTCTCCTTGTAAAGGCAGGCTTTGTATCGTCGCGCGGTGACGGAAGAAGGAATGTGGAGCAGGGCGGTGTTACGGTTAATGATGAAAAAGTAACCGATTTTAAGAAGTCTTTCACAGAGGCAGAAATTAAAGAAGGCATCGTTTTAAGAAAAGGCAAGAAGAATTTTGTAAAGATTGTTATGTAAACAGTATCATGCAAATATCGTTATGTAGATTTTGTTATGTAAGGATCGCTGCATAAAAAACAAATTTTGGTTTATTAAAAAAGGATTTTGTGATTTTTCACAAAATCCTTTTTTGTATTGATAAAAAACTATTTTAGTACAAACATGTTCAGCATTCCGAGGATAAAGAGGTGAAGCGGGTAGAACATGTAAAACAAATATTTTAAGTTAAACGAACCTCTTTCGCCGTTATATCCTGCGATAAAAATAAATGAAAGAACTCCCACAAGTTCCAGCACGCTTGAATTTACAATGCCCATGGTGAGTAACATCGCAAACATTACCCCTATCCACATAAAACGTGGCTTTTGCCTTAAAAGGTAAACTGAAGCCACAATCGCGATTCCCATGATACTGTAATCGCATTTTATGCATATCGAGACAAAAGAAGCGGTCAAAAATATCAATGTCATCAAAAATATCTTTAAGGCTTTGTTTTTTATGTTTTCGGCAACATAGTCAAAGCCCTGCATCATAAGGAGCGACAACAAAAGCGTAAAATATACGTTTTGGTGCTCAAAGTCTGAATATGTGCCGGATATTGCCATATCAAAAGGAATTTCCGAAATTAAGGCAAAAATTAAAAGCCTGAATGCATATTTTAGGACGCTGCTCGTATGATAAAAGCCTTCGACAAGCAGAAAAACGAATATCGGAAATGCAAGTCTTCCGATTCCGCGCCCAATTACGTCAACGTTTACCCAAAACATATAATCTTTTTGGGTATAAAGTGTATCTGTGGCTCCGATATATGATTTTACAATGCCGGGTAAAATATGATATTCGACCGTAACCGCTGTAACGTGGTCGATAAGCATGGTTATTATCGCTATCATTTTTAGTGCATTTCCGGTTAAAAATACTTTTTTTTGCTTAGGCGAAGTAATATTTGACATTGAAACTCCTTTTTTGTTTACGGGTTGCATTTTAATCACATTTACTACATAAAAAGCACACGTTTTAGAAAAAATTTCGTGATATACTATAAATTGGTATGATATAATTGTCAAGATAAAGAGTTATGCGGTATGAGGAGCAAAAATGGAACGGGAATATAAATACAAGGGGTATTCTTTTTATTCAAAGGATGACTATTTAAATGCCAAAAAAGAAAATGAAATTATAGAATATGTAAAGGCAAAAACAAATCTTACGGATACGGACAAAAAAATTGCCCTGTACAATAAATTTGTTGACAGAGGCACGTTAAAAACCGTTGTCGGAATAGATTTTTTAAAATCGTTAAGAAATGACATTTTGAAAAACGAGCTCGTGAAGGAAGAAGTGTTAAAGCCTCTTCCGACACCCGAAAGCAAAAGAAAAATTATAAGGAAACCCGTTCTTACGCATGTGCAGCGTCTTGAAAAAGAAAATGTGGGACTTAAAATCATAATTTTCGGTCTTGTCATAATAATAATCGGAATGTTTGTTATTGTTATGACAGGCAAAAGTTCGCCGCTAAAAAGCGTTTATGAAGAAGAAATAATCAACAAATACGCGGGATGGTCGGATGAACTTACGGCAAAAGAAAAAAAGATAAATGATGCGTTGTATTTTTTGGAACAAAACGGAATTTACTTTGACGAAAATACGGAGGAATGAAAATGGATGTTGTAAAGGTTCTTGTGGTTGACGACGAAAGCAGAATGAGAAAGCTTGTACACGACTTCCTTGCAAGAGAAGGATATGTTGTTCTTGAAGCGGAAGACGGCGAAAAGGCGGTTGATATGTTTTTTGACGAAAAAAACAAGGATATTTCGCTTATGATTGTGGATGTCATGATGCCGAAGATGGACGGATGGCAGGTCGTGCGTGAAATAAGACAATATTCGCGTGTGCCGATCATCATGCTTACCGCAAAATCAGAAGAACGGGATGAGCTTCGCGGATTTGAGATAGGTGTTGACGAATATATAACAAAGCCTTTTTCACCGAAGATTCTGGTTGCAAGAGTGGAAGCATTGCTTCGCCGTTCAAATGCGTCGCTCGAAGAAAAAGTGGAAATTGGAGGAATTGAGCTTGATCATGCGGCTCATTCCGTTAAAATTGACGGTAATCCCATTGACTTATCGGTTAAGGAATTCGAGCTTCTCGAATATTTTGTGACAAACAAGGGAATTGCATTATCCCGTGAAAAAATCTTAAATAACGTCTGGGACTACGATTATTTCGGAGACGCAAGAACGATAGACACACACGTAAAAAAACTCAGGAGCAAAATGGGCGAAAAGGGAGATTATATCAAGACGATTTGGGGAATGGGATACAAATTTGAAGTCTGATCCGGAGGCGTTATGAAAATATCCTGGAGACTGAAGCTCACGATTATGACAATTGCGACGGTGATAGGAGCAATTGTGGTTACGTGGCTTTTGAATAATTTCTTTCTCGAAGATTATTATATAAATACAAAACTTGATTTGTTAAAAAATACATATGAATCTATAGAGGATATCCTTGACCAATATCAGGTGAGTGCCGATGAAGACGGTTCGGTATCCGTTGATACGGGAGTAAATACATGTGAGGCGACTACAGGAAAAAATGCGGCTGTAGGGACTTTGGGAAATATAGTGTCCGAAACTCTCCGAAATAATACGGATATATTTAAATGCATGTCTGTAGGGCTTAAAACTGATACAACCGGAAATTCGTATTCCGATGGAACGGGAGTCGTATTGTGTGACGATCTTTTAAGCGATGACGCTTTATCAGGTGATTCTGAGGAAGATATTTCAGGCGATATATCAGGTGAGACATCCGGAGATATTTCCGGCAATACATCAGGTGACGCTTCCGGTAATACATCCGGTGATACAACCGATACAAATACGGATAAAAAAGAACCGAACCGTGATGAATTTGATAAGGAATTTAAAAATAACGTTGAACCGCCTTTCGGCAAAAAGTATGAAATAGATTTAAATGATGATTCCGAGGATTTTTTGTCGGATGCGGATTCAAGGACGCTTGAAAAATATGCCGCAAGATACAATCTTTCCATATATATAAGATGGAATTACAGCTTTTCGTTTTCGACGGTCGGCGGAGAAGGCCAAAATCAGGTTTTTAACGACAGAATTTCCTTTTATTCAAAAGGAAATATGAGTGTAAACGACGGAGAAAGCATTTATACGGATCCGGACAGCAGATATGCGATTCAAAAGGTTTATGATGCAAGAACTTCCTCTTCGTATATCGAGCTTTTTTCGGCAAATACCGAAAACGGAAGCTTTGTTTTAATAAGAACCAGTGTCGAGAGTATGCAGGACAGCGTAAAAATCGCAAATACGTTTTTGATTTATGCGGGACTGCTTACCGTCATACTTGCAAGCATTATAATGATAATCGCATCCAAGCAGGTCGTTAAACCGATTGTGGAGCTTTCGTCGATTGCAAATGCCATGACTAATATGGATTTTACGGCAAAGTATACGGGAAACACATGTGATGAAATAGGAAAACTCGGAGAAAGTATAAACGAGCTTTCGGAAAAACTTGAAGAAACGATATCCGATTTAAAAAGTGCAAACAACAGATTGCAAAGCGATATCGAACAAAAAACGCAAATCGACGAAATGAGAAAGGAATTTTTGTCAAACGTAACGCATGAGCTCAAAACGCCGATTGCTCTCATTTCCGGATATGCTGAAGGCTTGAAGGACTGCATAAATACGGATGATGAAAGTCGTGACTTTTATTGCGATGTTATTATCGACGAAGCGTCAAAAATGAATACAATGGTAAAAAAACTTCTGTCGCTCAACCAAATCGAATTCGGGCGTCAAAAGGTTGAATTTGACAGATTTGATATTTGCGACATCATAACGTCGGTTTTGAATTCATCGGAGCTCCTCATAAGGAACAAGAGCATAAAGCTTATGGCTAAGCTTGATACAGGGCTTTTTGTATGGGCGGATGCCTATATGATCGAAGAAGTCTTTACAAATTACTTCTCAAATGCCATCAATCATTGCGAAAACGAGATGGTGATTGACGTAATGGCGGTAAGAGATAAGGATAGGGTAAGAATTTCGGTATTTAATACCGGAAAGCCTATTCCCGAAGATGATTTGGATAAAATTTGGATTAAGTTTTACAAGGTTGACAAGGCAAGGACTCGTGAATACGGCGGTTCGGGAATCGGTCTTTCTATTGTAAAGGCTATAATGGATGCGCATAACGAACCGTTTGGCGTAATCAACCATTCAAACGGCGTTGAATTTTGGTTTGAGCTTGATTCAAATGCTAAAGTTTAAAAGAAAAGTTGCCGAAAAGTCTTATAAGTGCTATATTCTGACATAAGGATCAAAGGCTCTGCTTTAGATGCGAATTTTTTGTAAAAGTAATTTTGAAGCTTATGCCCGGGTATCATAAAATAAAGAGGACAGGTTTTTGAAAAAGAAAATTTCATTTATTTTAATATGTATATTGACTTTGAGCTTTTGTGGTTGCTTTATCGAAACGATCCCGCTTGCCGATTCGGAAACGGATGTTATTGCGCAATATTCGGCGGATATATTGTTTCGGCATGATGCAAATTATACGGAAACTCTTTTAAATCCGACGATACTTACGCCTACGCCGACCAATACGCCGACACCGACACCGACGGATATGCCGACACCTACACCGCGTCCCACAAAGGCACCCGTAACACCCACACCGACCAATACGCCGACACCGTCACCCTCACCCACGCCTTTTCCTGCAAATACGGCGGAAACATGGAAGCAGCTTGCGCATGTTATCGGTGCGGACGATTTTACGGTTGTATATGCGGGAGCAAGTATTCCGGAGGATACGTTTACAATAGGTGATTCGTATTATGCGCTTACGAAAATTGACGGATATGAATATCTTGCAATTAAATTTTCGATAAAAAATGATACGAAGGATACCTTGTATTTGAAGACTTCCGATATGGGCTTAAAGAGTCTCATAATGATAAACGGAACGTATTTTGAATACGAAACGACGACGCTCTTTTTGAATGATCTCTACTATATAGGTGTTGAATCGGAAGACGGAATCGAAATAAAAAGCGGTATGCGTTATAATGGTACAGACGGAGCGGTTGTGGTATTTAAAGTCCCGGAAGATACGGATATTCAATCTGCGGGTATGCTGATAACAAATAAAAATAATGATAATGTTATCATTAAAATACAATAAACTCGCCTCAAATCAATTGAAATGGCATTTGATTTGCTGTATAATTTCACAAAGATTCGAATAATATAATGTGGAGGAATGAATATGGATACAAATATTTTGCTTGAGAGCGGAACAAATGAATTGGAAATTCTCGAATTCATTGTCGGAGGCAATCATTACGGAATCAACGTTGCAAAGATCAGAGAAATACTTCCCTATACGCCTGCGGTTCCGGTTCCGAATGCAAATCCCGCAATAGAAGGTATTTTCATGCCGCGTGAGGAAGTTATCACAAGCATCAGTCTTTCAAGAGTATTGAACCTTCCCGAATCGGACGAAATCAAAAACGATTTGTATATCGTTACATATTTCAACAATACAAATGCGGCATTCCATGTTCATGCGGTAGTTGGAATCCACAGAGTTTCATGGCAGGATGTATTGAAGCCGGATGCAACGCTCAACGGACAGGGAAAAGGTGTTGCAACGGGTATTGTAAAGCTTGACGGAAGACTTATTGTTCTTCTTGATTTTGAAAAGATAATTGCCGACATTTCGCCGGATACATCATTAAAGGTAAGCGAAGTAGAAGAACTCGGATTCAGACAGAGAAGTGAGAAGCCTATTCTTATTGCCGAGGATTCCGCACTTCTTTCAAAGCTTCTTCAGGATTGCTTAAAGAAAGCCGGATATTCCAA
This sequence comes from Lachnospiraceae bacterium, assembly GCA_963649295.1. Taxonomy (GTDB): domain Bacteria; phylum Bacillota; class Clostridia; order Lachnospirales; family Lachnospiraceae; genus RGIG3528. The sequence goes on from CAVJHK010000030.1 coordinate 20,160, forward strand.
CCTCATAGTCAATATGGACGGACAGGATGCATGGGACAAGCTGACCGAACTTGATGCAAAGGGCGACATAAAAGAAAAAGTTAAGCTTATAATCACAGATATAGAAATGCCCCGCATGGACGGACATCGTCTTACAAAGCTCATAAAGACAAACGATCACATGAAGGACATTCCGGTTATCATATTCTCATCCATGATTTCGGATGAGCTTATCGTAAAAGGAAAGTCATTGGGGGCCGATGCTCAAATCACGAAGCCTCAGATCGGGCGTCTTGTCGGGGAAATTGACAGGCTTATCAACGACCAAAAATAAAATTTTACCGGGAGTCCACAGATGTCAACAGATACGGACGGAGCGGTCGTGGTATTTAAAGTCCCGGAAG
>CAVJHK010000031.1:0-9074 GCA_963649295.1 Lachnospiraceae bacterium
GTTTTAACCCGGCTTTCGCATTTTGAATGGACGGTTATGTTTTAACCCGGCTTTCATATTTATACGGAATAAATTTATGTGAGCAATTAAATATCCGCATCATTCTATAAAATGATTATTAAAAAAATCATATATTTGTTTTAAAATGATAGTGCGGTTAAAAGTCTTGATGGCTTTGTCATGAATTTTAATGAGCCTTATGAGCCTTATGCCGATAAGATAATTTTTTTTTAAAACATACATCGGGGGTAAAAATGAGAAGGAAAATTTTGGTACTTGTTCTTTTGTCTTTAACGCTTGTATTTTTTTCGGCCTGTGATCTAAAACACGCATACGATCCGGAATCAAAAACGGATATTGAAAAGTCGGAAATCATATCGGATGTGACGGTGACCGCACAGCCTACCGTTACACCGACCGACACTCCGACACCCACATTCACACCCACACCCACCGACACACCTACACCGACATTGTCGCCCACGCCTTTTGTGAGCACAAGGTTTACGCGTCAGGCAGAGGATCTTGACCGTGGACTCGTTGCGGTATCCTGTGATACGGGAATATTTTTAAGCTGGAGATATTTGGGAACGGATTCTGTAGACGCTTCATTTTTGGTATACAGAAACGGTGAACAGATTACCGCAAAACCGATAACGGGTGCAACAAACTATATTGATACAGACGGAAATGCCGGAGACACATATTTGGTTGTTACCGCAAATTCAAATGAAGGTATGAGCAAAAACGCATTAAGTGATGAGACAACAGCTTATGCTGCAAGCTATTTTGATATTTCGCTTGATGTGCCCGAAGACGATGTTTATGTTAAAAATAAGAGAACGGGCGAAACGGTTGTTTCTTCGTATACACCGAACGATTGTTCCGTAGGTGACGTTGACGGAGACGGAGAATATGAAATAATTTTAAAATGGGAACCGTCAAATTCAAAAGACAATTCTCAAAACGGAATTACGGGCAAAACCTATATAGACTGTTACAAGCTTGACGGAACAAAGCTTTGGCGTATAGATATGGGACGAAGCATCAGATCGGGAGCGCATTATACGCAATTTATGGTATATGACTTTGACGGAGACGGAAAAGCAGAGCTCATAATGAAAACAAGCGACGGCACCATTGACGGCACAGGAAATGTAATTGGTGACGGAACAAAAATGTATATGAATGCGTCAGGTGTCATTTTGTGGGGAAACGAATATTTGACACTTTTTGACGGCGAAACGGGAGCGGCTCTCGATACGATTGATTTTGAACCCGCGCGAGGCAAGGTCGACAGTTGGGGAGACAATTACGCAAACAGGTCGGAGCGTTATCTTGCGGCTGTTGCATATTTTAACGGAGTCACACCGTCATGTATTATGAGCAGAGGATATTATGCGAGAACGGCAATCGCATGCTATGATGTTGTAGACAAAAAGCTTGTGATGAGATGGAAATTTGACACAAATGATGAAGGAAATGCGGCATACACGGGGCAGGGAAATCATAACTTGGCAGTTGCGGATGTTGACGGCGACGGCTATGATGAGCTTTGTTTCGGACAGCTTACGATGGATCAAGACGGGACGGTGCTTGCCTGCACGGGACTCGGTCACGGAGACGCAATGCATGTGGGAGATTTGGTTTTAAGTCACCCGGGACTTGAAGCGTGGGGATGCCTTGAAGGAAGCCACGGAGCAGTGCTTTGGAATCCGGGAGACGCAGAGATTTTGTTAAGGCAGAATGCCAACGGTGATACAGGCCGCGGAACGACCGGAAATTTTATTGCCGGAAACGATTCTTATGAGTTTGTTTCGTCGTTGAGCTCAAATATATATGATGCGGACGGAAATGTTGTCGGAACCTGGCCTTCTCAGTCCAGTGTCAATTATGCGATATACTGGGATGCGGATCTTGAACATGAAATACAGGACGGTAACAAAATTTATGACCTGAGCGGCAAGCAGCTTATTGACAGCACGGGCACAACATCAAACAACGGAACAAAGAGGAATTCCTCCCTTACCGGAGACATTATCGGTGACTGGAGAGAGGAACTGATTGTTCCGACATCCGACGGCAAAGCACTCAGAGTGTTTACAACAACAGACCTTACGGATGTCAGACTTTTCACTCTTATGCACGATACTCAGTACAGATGCCAGATTGCAGCGCAGAATGTTGCATATAACCAGGGCGCCCTTACGTCTTTCTTCCTCGGAACGGGATTTGAATTGCCTGCACAGCCGGATATTTATCTTGCAACGTGTTTAAATTAAAGTAAGCCTACGCAGAACATTAAAAAAGTTTTAAAGAAAAAACAGTTGTTTATTTTAAAAAAAAGTTATAGGATATCAATAATGCTCGGGGTCAAAAGAGATTTTGACCCCGAACTTATATGATGATACAAGAGTCAAAAGGACTCTGAGAGTGCAAAACACGCAGCAGTCCCGCGTATCGCTTGAATTTAAAATTTATCAGGTATCGAAAGGCGAAAACAACATGGAAGAAGAAGTAAAGAACGAAAGCACGTGCAACGGCAATTGTGAAGGATGCACGTCCGCATGCTCATCAAAAAAACAGGATTTACATGAGCCCGCAAACGAATACAGCCGCATAAAGAGAGTTATAGGCGTTGTTTCGGGAAAAGGCGGTGTAGGCAAGTCTTTGGTTACGAGTGCACTTTCCGTAATCATGAACAAAAAAGGATATAATGTGGCGATTCTTGATGCGGATATTACGGGGCCGTCAATCCCAAAAAGCTTCGGAATGCACGAAAAGGCAACGGGCTCCGAAATCGGCATTATGCCGGTGATTTCACGTACGGGAATAAAGGTAATGAGTGTAAATCTTCTCCTTGATGAAGAAGAAATGCCCGTGCTTTGGAGAGGTCCGATTCTCGGAGGCACGGTTAAGCAGTTCTGGACGGATGTCATATGGGATGACGTTGATTATATGTTTGTGGATATGCCGCCCGGAACAGGTGACGTACAGCTTACGGCATTTCAGTCGCTCCCGATTGACGGAATCGTTATAGTCACAAGTCCTCAGGAGCTTGTTTCGATGATTGTCGGAAAAGCCGTAAATATGGCAAAGGCCATGAATATTCCGATTATCGGTGTTGTGGAAAATTATAGCTACATCGAGTGCCCCGACTGCAAGAAAAAGATTCCTGTATTCGGAAAGAGCCATGTTGACGAAACATGCGAAAAATATCACTTAAAGTGTCTTGCAAAGCTTCCTCTTTCCGAAAATATTGCGGAGACTGTCGATAAAGGAAATATCGAAGATATTGTTGTGGAAGACCTCATGGGTGCAGCCGATTTAATCGAAAGCGCATACAGCGTAAAATAAATTTAATTTAAAGTCTGAAAATTCCGACGTCTTAAACGAAAAGCATAGGTGTGGGATGACAAAATTTAAATAAGTATGAGAAATCCCTGCGCCTTAAAGCAGCATCAAAGGCCAAAATATTATAAACAAAAAAGGAAACGGAGAATCTTATGGGAATACATTTCGGAGCGGATTATTATCCTGAGCACTGGCCGCGGGAAAGATGGGAGACTGATGCTTGTCTTATGAGTGAGATGGGTTTAAAGGTTGTCCGTCTTGCCGAGTTTTCGTGGCATAAAATGGAGCCGAGTGACGGAAAGTACGATTTTGAGTGGCTTGACACGGCAATTTCCGTACTTTCAAAGTATGACATAAAGGTGGTGCTCGGAACACCCACGGCCGCACCGCCTGCGTGGCTTGTAAACAAGTATCCCGAAATACTTCCGATTGACAGCCATGGTATCCGGCACGGCTTTGGAGGACGTCATCACGATTGTCAATCAAATAAAATTTACAGAAAATATGTATCCGATATTGTTACAAATATGGCAATGCATTATAAGGACAACAAAAATGTAATCGGATGGCAGATAGACAATGAACTCGGAAACAGCCATGACGATTTGTGTCATTGCGATTCTTGTAGGAAAGCGTTCCAGGAGTGGCTTAAAAGAAAATATAAAACGATTGACGAACTGAACAGACGCTGGGGAACGGCATTTTGGAGTGAAGAATACAATGATTTTGACGAGATTTTTACAACCCGCGTTACGGTTACGGGTATAAATCCTTCGCAAATGCTTGATTTTAGGCTCTTTCACTCTGATTTGATTTTTGATTTTGCATCTTTTCAGGCAGAGATCATAAGAAAGTATTGTCCGAATCAATTTATTACACATAACTGTATGGATTTTGCGGATACGGTCGATTATTATAAGCTTTCGGAAATTCTTGATTTTGCATGCCAGGATCAGTATCCCCTCGGCTATTGGTTCAGTGACGGTAAAATGCCTGTGCACAGAATGGCGGCAACCGTTGACGTGGTAAGAAGCTTCAAAAACAAGCCTATCTGGATAATGGAGCAGGAAGCCGGCATTACCGGCTGGGGCATGATGGGGCGGCTTCCGCATCCCAATGAGCTTTCCGAATTTACAATGCAATCGATTGCGCATGGGGCGGATTGCGTGGTATTTTTCCGTTGGAGAAGCTGTCTGTTCGGTACGGAGCAATATTGGCACGGAATTTTGCCGCACAGCGGAATTAAGGGCAGAACATATGATGAATTAAAAAATCTAATTCAAAAATTGAATCCCATTATGGATAAAATGGAAGGCGCAATGCCCGAAAATAATGTGGGAATTGTTTACTCATACCGCCAGAATTATGCTTTGCGTGAGCAACCGCATAACGGGAAATTAAATTATCACAATCAGCTTATGAAATATTATAAGGGATTTTACGATAAAAATATTTCCGTTGACTTTGTGTATGAAAACGGTGATTTTTCGAAGTACAAGCTTCTTGTTGCGCCTCTTCAATATACCGTAAGTCATGAATTAAAGAAAAAATTTGATTCTTATGTCCAAAACGGCGGAACGCTTGTGCTTACGATGAGAGCGGGTGTTAAGGATGAATTTAACATTTGTAACGACCACGAGATGCTTCCCGGAGTTTTTGGTGAAATTGCGGGAATCACGATTCCGGAATATGATTCGATAGGTGCGACGGATACCGAAATTCCGTTAAAGGACGAAAGGGGTAAAAAAATCGGAAATGCGGTTGTATGGGCGGATTTGATAGAGCAAAATGAGGATACCCGTGTTCTTGCAAGATATGACGGAGAATTTTATTTTCGTACTGCCGCAATTACCATGCATACCTACGGAAAAGGCAAGTGCATTTATGTCGGATGTGAGCCTGATCGCGAATTGCTCAAATTTGTCACGGAAAAGGCACTTTCCGCATCAGGTGTAAAAGAACGTTTTATCGCAGATCCGGGTGTCGAAATTACATCAAGAATAAAGGACGGGGATGAATATATTTTTGTAATAAATACGGAAAATAAGGAAAAGAATTACGGTAATATCAAAGGCAAACTTATTTTCGGTGAAACAATGGGACATCTCAAGCCTTTTGAAGCACATATAATATTAGCTGCGTGTTAATGAAATGCGTTAAATGTTAAATTTAAGATAATTTTGTTAAAAACCCCTGGCGGGAATATTAAATTCCCGCCAGGGGTTTTTGATTGAAAAAATGTCTTTAAAAAAGAATTTTTTATCCCTTTGCATTTGGATCCGGTACAAACGGTGCCTGAGTCTGTGCGGGCGATTGTGTAATCGCGGGTGGCGGTGACATCGTTACGGCAGGTGTCGGTGGCACTGTTAATACCGGTGTCGGCACAGGTGTCGGTGACATCATTAATACCGGTGTCGGAGTGGGAGTGCGTGTTGCAAGCGGCGCTCCGGTTATTTCCGCATCTCCGCCGTCATTCCAGCCCTGACCTTCGCCTTCGTACCAATAAACTCCTTCTCCCTTGTCTTCGAGGTCGGTTTCGCCCTCCGTTACGGGTGTAGGCGTCGGAGTGGGATTAAGAAGTGTGTCAAGTCCCGACAAAAATTCATAAAATTCCTCGTACGTCATTTCTGGTGTGGGACTGGGTGTGGGCAAAGGCGTACTTGACGGGAACGGAGTGGGCGTCGGAGATATAAGGCCTCGGTTGATGCTGCACTGTATGCAATATCCCGTCGGTATAATGTGTTTTGTGTCCGAGGTTACATATGTAACTTCCGTTTTTGTTGCGATATATGTCGGATAAACAGAAGGCGTGGGAGTGAGCTTAAGAAGCAAATCATCCATTAAAGCTTCGTTTTCCGTAAAAAAGTCTTCATTTTCCTTGCTTGCCGTAAGTACAACGCGGAGCTTTGTATAAAGCGAATAAAACCAGCTTAACATCTCAGATTCCGTTTTCGGTGCAACATAGCCTACGGGTGTCGGCGTCGGAAAATCGGTCGGAGTGGGTGTGGGTGTTACGGTTGCATAAGGATTGGGTGTCGCGGTAGGTAAAATATATCCTGCGGGTGTCGGAGTGGGAGAGCAAGTCGTAAGGTCATCGTCAACCGGTGTCCAAATTTCTTTTTCTGTTTTCTTAAGTAATACCTTTGTTGTTATGTCTGTGCATCCGCGCTGTGCAAGGAGTCCGGTTTTGTTGCATATCGCAACTTCAATATGGCAGTCGCAATAATCGGTGGGTTCTGTTCCTATCGCAAAATATTCCGTCTTGACCATATTTCCGCCTTCATATTTGTCACAAAGCCCAATTACCGCTTTTTTGCCGCATTTTGTGCATATGGTTTCGGTTGTGACTGAGGACGGCTGTTCAAATTCCTTATACGGAAGCTCTTTTTTGGCATGTACTCTTTCCATTATTTCACGCCATATTATTTCGTGAGTCTTTGTATTGCTTATGTTGTACGAAATATCAAAGCCTTCCCAAATGCCCGCCGTATAATAAGGAGTGTAACCGATAAACCAAAGGTCGTAATTGTCGGTCGTCGTACCTGACTTACCGGCGATGGGCATTTTATAATTTTGAAATGCCGCAATTGCTGCAGTACCGAGTCCGCTCTTTAATGTATCTTCCATTGCGGAGGTGAGAAGGTAGGACGTTGAAGATTTCATGACCTGCTTCGGTGTGTTTTTGTGTTCGATAAGAACATTTCCGTCGTGATCGAGCACTTTGGTATAATAATGAGGTGAATTATAAATTCCCTGATTTGCGATTGCCGCATAGGCGGCGGTCATTTCAAGGTTTGTTACACCGTTTGTGAGTCCGCCGAGCGCAAGGGGGACACCGATATCCGAGTAGCCATAGCCGTCTTTTCCTATTTTGTATTCGACAAGTGTTGTAAATCCGAGTTCCTCAAGGTATTTAAAAGCAACCTTCGGTGTTACCTTTTCGATTGTCCGGCAGGCAAGTATGTTCATTGAGTATGAAATACCGAGCCTTGTTGTGTTTAATCCTTTGTAGGTGTTTATGCCGTACCAGTTTGTAACCTGCTTTGTCATTCCGGGATAAAAGTAGGGGCTGTCGTCAAGCACCGAACCGAGTGTGAGTGTACCTGTATCAAATGCCGGAAGATATGCCGCAAGCACCTTAAATGTTGAACCTACCGAACGCAAAGAGTCTGTTGCACGGTCAAGGATACGGTTTCCGATTTTGTCACCGCGTCCGCCTGAAAGCGCGACTATTGCGCCCGTTGACTGATCGATCATTACAAACGATGCCTGTGGCTCAAGCGTTTTTGTGAATTTTTCACCGAGAACCACATCTCCCTCTTCAACCATCGCATTATGAAATTCCTCGACGCAGGCCTCCATATATCGCTTGTTTGTCGACATAAGGTTGTAGGTACCGCCGTAAATTCTGATTGAGGTGGTAGAACTTCCGACAAAGTAATTGAAGTATTCGAGGAAGTCCACAAGCTGGTAGTGAATCGTTGTGCCGTCGGCTTTGAGTACGGAGAGCGCATACGATATGTCATAATATGAGCCCTTTCCGATTTCGGGCCAAATCGATTCGTCGTTTATGACCTCGTCAACAATCGCCTGGATTTCACGGTCCAGTGTCGTATAAACGGAAAGCCCTCCCGTATAAATAAGGGAAGAGGCCTGTGCGGACGAATATCCAAGCGAGACAAGGTCGGTCATGAGCTCCGAAATTACTTCGTCCGTAAAATATGTATAATAGGTTCTTCCGGAATTTGCACTTACATAATCGTGTATGCGTGTGTAAACATCCGCCGTATCGGCAATTGCTTCATTATACTGCTCTTCCGTAATAAATTCGCAATCGAGCATTTCGTTTAAAACTTCCGTGCGGCGCTCCGAGTTTGATTCGGGATAATTGTAAGGGTTCATGTATACGGGTGATTTTGCGATACATGCAAGTACGGCCGCTTCCGACACGGTCAAATCCTGCGCCGACTTACCGAAATAGGTTGTTGCGGCCATTTCGATACCATATGAGCCCTGACCTAAATTTATTGTATTTATGTAATATTCGATAATTAATTCTTTTGACGTAAATCTTTCAAGCTGTACGGCAAGATATTGCTCCTGGAGCTTTCTTACGATTTTTTGAAAACGGTTTGCCTCGCTTCCGCCCGAAAATACCTGGTTTTTGATAAGCTGCTGTGTGATTGTGGATGCACCGCTCATCATCTGTTTGTTTGTGATAACTTCGTATACCGAGCGGATAATACTTCTTACGTCGATTCCGTCATGAGTCCAAAAGCGTTCGTCTTCGATTGCGACAAACGAATTGTAGACATATGAGGGAAGATTGCTTACGGAGACATATTCACGGTTTCCGCCGGCACCGATAAGCGTTTGCGAAACAGTCCCGTCCGTATAAAAAAATCTTGTTACATAGCCTTCCGGTACAACGTTTACGCTATCGATTCCGGGAGACGAGGCGATGATTCCGTTATAGGTGCCGACCGCGGCAAAAATACCTATTATAATTACGCCGATTATAGCGATCAAAAGGAGTCTGAAGCCCGATACGTAGACTTTTGAGGAAACCTTTTTGCCTTTTGATTTTATTTCGTGTAATTTTTTGTTGACGTCAAATTTTCCGTAATTCATATAAAAATCCTTTTGTCTTAACCTGCATGCCGTATAACGGCGATTTCAAATTATAATTCTACCATAATAAGGGCACGAGTTCAAACCAA
>CAVJHK010000031.1:9084-16721 GCA_963649295.1 Lachnospiraceae bacterium
ATATAATCGATTCTTGACTGTAAAAAAAACAGGAGGATTTTTGAGTGAAAAAACTTGTTCAATTTAAGAATATCGTTAAAAATTTTGATGGACAACTGGTTCTTAAGGGAATAAATCTTGACATATACGAAAATGAATTTGTTACGCTTCTCGGCCCTTCGGGATGCGGAAAAACAACGCTTCTCAGAATACTCGGAGGCTTTTTGGAGCCGGATGAAGGAGTTGTTGTTTTTGACGGTGAAGACATTACTTCACTTCCTCCTTACAAAAGAGATTTAAATACCGTATTTCAGAGATATGCGCTTTTTCCTCATATGAATGTATATGACAATGTGGCTTTTGGCCTCAATATAAAAAAAGAGCCTTATGACCTTGTCGAGCAAAAGGTCATAAGAATGTTAAAACTCGTGGGGCTTGAGGATTATGCAAAAAGAGGCATAAACGAAATGTCGGGCGGACAGCAGCAGCGTGTTGCGATTGCGCGTGCTCTTGTAAACGAACCCAAGGTTCTTCTTCTTGACGAGCCTTTAAGCGCGCTTGACGCAAAGCTTCGTAAGGAAATGCAGCGTGAACTGAAACGGATCCAGAGGGAAGTCGGAATTACGTTTATTTTTGTAACACACGACCAGGAAGAGGCACTTACGATGTCCGACAAGGTTGTTGTAATGAAGGAAGGAGAAATCCAGCAGGTAGGCTCTCCGACCGATATTTACAACGAGCCCATAAACAGATATGTCGCAAATTTCATCGGAGAGAGCAATATTGTCGAGGGCACGATGATTGAAGATTTTAAGGTGCAGTTTGAAGACAAGATTTTTAAATGCGTTGATTCGGGATTTGGCAAAAACGTTCCCGTTGATGTAGTTATAAGACCGGAAGACCTTGACATTGTTCACGGAAGAAACGGCAAATTAAAGGGAATAGTAAAATCCGTGCTTTTTAAGGGAGTTCATTACGAAACTGTTGTAGAAACAAGTGCCGGCACAAGCATTACCGTAAATATGCAGGTTACGGAAGATAAGCCTGTTTTTAATTCCGAGTCCGGCGAAATGATGGACGCAAACGATTTTTATCTTGATATACTTGACATTGATGAGCTTACGGATGCCGTAATCATAAACAGAGCAGATGCACAGGCCTGGAATCCGGAAACGGACGAACGTATTTCCATAAACAGCGTTGACTATGAAATCCGAAAGGAAAAGGGCACTTATCCCGTTACGTTTTCGACGGCTGCGGGCACAAGCGTTACGGTCAACATGATTGTGGATGAAGTAAACAAGGTTACGGACGAAGATTACGGTGAAGAAATATTTGCCGTTAATTTCTTCAAAAAAGCCGATGAACTTGCTGAAAGTATCGCTCTTTCGACGGACCTTAAGATTTGGGCAAATGTTTATGCGGATGATCTTGAGGACGGCAGCAGCGTTGAAGTTTCCGATGTCATTTACGATTTCGATCCCGAAAACATTACGCCCGGAACCTACAAGGTTACATTTAAAACAAGAGGCTACGAATACAAAATAGATACAACCGATAAATTTGAGGTGGGAGATCAGGTAGGACTCGAATTTAAGCCCGAAGACCTTCATATAATGAAAAAGGAAATGGGAGAATAATGAAGCAATACAAAAAAATGGTTTACCCGTACGTGGTATGGATATCAATAATGGTTGTGGCACCGATGCTTCTCATTATGTTTTATGCGTTCACGAAGGACGGGAATTCCGTACTTGACTTTGTTTTTACACTCGAAAATTTCAAGACGTTTTTTGAAGATACCATATTTATAAGCGTACTTTTAAGAAGTCTTAAAATTGCACTCATAACGACGTTTATATGCGTTATTTTGGGCTATCCCGCCGGATATTTTGTTTCAAAGTGCTCTGACGGCATAAAAATGCGCTGGGTGCTCATAATCACCTTCCCCACTTGGATCAACATGATGGTGAGAACTTATGCCTGGCGCGGAATTTTGCAGGACGACGGCCTTATAAATTCCTTTCTCGGGCTTTTTGGGATCGGACCGATAGCAATACTCAATACCGAGTTTGCGGTCATTCTCGGAATGGTTTACAATTTCCTTCCGTTTATGATTATCCAGATTTATACATCGCTCGCAAAGCTTGACACAAGTTTGTTGGAAGCGGCTGCGGATCTTGGCGCAAACAGAAGAAAGTGCTTTATGCGTATCACGCTTCCGCTGTCTGTCCCCGGAATTTTGAGCGGAATCACGCTTGTGTTTCTGCCTTCGGTATCAAGCTTTTATATCCCCGAAATGCTTGGCGGCGGACGCTATTATATGATCGGTAACTTAATCGAAAATCAGTTTCTCACAACGGAAAACTGGAATTTCGGAAGCGCAATATCACTTATTATGGTAATTATCATTATTGTTTCAATGTATTTTACGCGCAAAGCGGACAAAACGGAAATTATGGAGCAGCGGGCACATTAATGAAAAGACAAAATAATCTCGGATCAAAAATATTTATGGTGATGCTGGTGATTTTTTTCTATGCACCGATACTTTATGCGATAGTTTTTTCGTTTAATTCATCAAAGTCACTTACGCATTTCAGCGGATTTTCGCTTAAGTGGTACGATAAAATGTTTAACGACAGGGAAATGATGGAAGCACTTCTTTATACGGCGGTTATCGCGGTTCTTGCGACAGTTATATCGACCGTGTTCGGAACGCTTACCGCAATCGGACTTTCAAAGAGCAAAAAGGCACTGAAAATGGCGGTTGAACAGGTGAACAATCTTCCGATAATGAATCCGGACATTGTGACGGCTATCGGATTACTTGTATTGTTTGCGACATTTCACATTAACAGCGGATTTATGACAGTGCTTCTTGCGCATATTATGTTTTGTACGCCTTATGTGATTTTGAGCGTTATGCCGAGGCTCAGGCACCTTGATCCGAATCTTGCCGAAGCCGCAATGGATCTTGGAGCAACGCCCACATATGCGCTTATAAAGGTAATTGTGCCGCAGGCAATGCCCGGAATCATTTCCGGCGCACTCACGGCATTTACGATGAGTTTTGATGACTTTGTAATAACGTTCTTTGTGCAGGGAAACGGAGTTTCAAATATTTCGATTATCGTTTATACGATGTCAAAGCGCGTAAATCCTTCGATAAATGCGCTTGCGACGCTTGTTATCGTGATTATTTCGACGGCACTTCTTTTGATAAATACATTGCCGCAGAAAATATCAAAGCAAAAGCAGAAAGTTAATGCCGAAAGGCTTTAACCCATAAAAAAATTTTTTATTGTAAAGGAGAAAGACGAAGAAAAATGAAAAAAAAGATCGTCACAGTTGCTTTATTGTTTTGCATGATGATGTCATGCTTTTCGGGCTGTGGAAGCAGTAAGGAGAAACTCAAGCTCTATATAGTGGGTGAGTATCTCGGAGAGAATATTATTTCTGATTTTGAGAAACAATATAACTGCAGAGTTATAATAGAATATTATGACTCAAATGAGATGATGTATACGAAGCTTGCGGGTGGTGCGACGTATGATTTGCTTGTTCCGTCGGATTATATGATAGAAAGGCTCATAAATGAGGACCAATTGCAGCCTATAGATAAAACTATAGTTACAAATCTCGATCTTTTGGATGAAAATGTTGTGGGACTGGATTACGATCCCGATATGACCTATTCCGTACCTTATTTTTGGGGCACATGCGGAATAGTTTACAATAAAAACAACGTGGATTACGAGGATCTTGTGAATGAGGGCTTTGCGATAATGAAGAATTCAAAGTACAAGGGAAGAGTGTTCATGTACAATTCTTCGCGTGACAGCTTTATGATTGCGCTTAAGGATCTCGGATATTCATGCAATACCGAAAATGAAGAAGAAATAAATGAGGCATATGAATGGCTTTTGGAAGTTGATTCGGCAACGGAGCCCGCATATGTTATCGACTATGTAATCGATGCGATGGCAAACGGAGAAAAGGATCTCGCGATTATGTATTCCGGTGATGCGGCTTATGTTATAAGCGAAAATGACGAAATGAGCTATTATACGCCGGATTACGGAACAAATTTCTGGTGTGATGCACTTGTAATACCAAAGAATGCCGAAAATCCCACGCTTGCAAATAAATTTATCAATTATACGCTTACCTATGATGCGGCAATGGACAATACTCTCGGTGTCGGATATGCTTCTCCGAATGCGGAGGTTTTAAAGGAAGTGACGGCTGTCAACGGTGCATATTACGGAAATCCCGCATATTATCCCGTAAAGCGCGAAAACGATGAGGTTTTTCACGACAACGAAACAATCAGACGTCTTACAAACGAACTTTGGACAAAGATAGTCGCAAACAAGTAAAAATTAAACAAAAATTTAATAAAAATGAAAACAGATGTCATTATACCCGTATATAAGCCGGACGAAAAACTGAATAGGCTCATAAATATGCTTTTTAAGGGGACGATTGCGCCCGATAAAATAATTCTTATGTGGACTTATGATGAGTCGGAAGCGGAAATTGACAAAAATCCGCTTTTTGCTGCGGCGGGTGATGACAAAGATAAAATTAAAATTTATCCTGTCAAAAAAACGGAATTTGACCACGGAAAGACAAGAAATACGGGGGCATCGTATTCTGCGGCAGACAGAATTTTGTTTATGACACAGGATGCTATGCCGAAAGACGAATATTTAATCGAAAAGCTTTCAAAAGAAATCGATAACGGGGCGGCGGCCGTATTCGGGAGACAGATTGCGGATAATAATGCTTCCTTAATCGAAAGGCTTACGAGAGAATTTAATTATCCGGACAAATCGTATGCTATGACCTGTGATGACATAAAAAAATACGGCATAAAAGCGATATTTTGTTCAAATTCCTGTATGATGTACGATAAAAAGATATTTACGGCACTCAACGGATTTGACGAAAATGTCATTTTTGCGGAAGATATGCTTTTTGCGCATAAGCTTCTTATGAGCCGCAATAAGCTTTCCTATGCTGCGGATGCCGCTGTGCTTCATTCGCATGATTTTTCTTTAAAAAAGCAATACATGCGAAGCTTTGATACCGGATTAAATCAAAAAATGCATCCCGAAATATTTGAATCCCTTTCTTCCGAAAACGAAGGAATAAAATATTTCAAATATGTTTCGAAAAATCTCTTTAAAGAGAAAAAGCCTTATCTTATCCCGTATTTTGTAATCTCATGCTTTGTGAGATTTGTGGGATTTAGGGCAGGAAAAAATAAAAGGTAAAAAATAAAAAAGCTCATTGCGGTCCGGCAGTGAGCTTTATTTTTTGCTGTAATATTTTGCTTTAATGCTTTGAAGCTTAAATACGTTCCCTGCAAAGCTTCAAAACCTCTTCCATTGCGTCATGTCCCGGTGCGCCGATTGTGTTTCTCTTTTCGACGCAGGTTTTCATTGCGATTTCGTCATAAATATCGCTTTCGAAAACAGGTGAAATTTTTTTATATTCCGAAAGCGGAAGCTCGTCAAGTGAGCAATTTTTTTCGATGCATATAAGGACGAGCTGTCCTATGATTCCGTGTGCGTCACGGAACGGAACGCCGTGCTTTACAAGGTAATCGGCCGCGTCTGTTGCATTTGTGAATCCGAGCTTTGCGCTTTTTTCCATTGCGGGCGCGTTTATCGTCATTGTTTTTAACATGTCCGTAAAGAGCACGAGACAGCTTTTTACGGTATCGATTGCGTCAAAGGTGCCTTCCTTGTCTTCCTGCATGTCTTTGTTGTAGGCAAGCGGGAGAGATTTCATTGTTGTCATAAGTCCCAATAGTTCACCGTATACGCGACCTGTTTTTCCGCGTACGAGCTCGGCAATGTCCGGATTCTTTTTTTGCGGCATAATGCTTGAGCCTGTCGAATATGCGTCGTCAAGTTCGATAAATCGATATTCGTTTGAATTCCACATTATTATTTCTTCCGAAAAACGGCTTAAGTGCATCATGCATATCGAGAGATCCGACAAAAGCTCCAAAAGATAGTCGCGGTCCGACACCGAATCCATTGAATTGAGCGTGGGACCCGAAAAGTCAAGAAGCTTTGCCGTGAGTGCGCGATTAAGGGGATAAGTGGTTCCTGCAAGTGCACCTGCGCCGAGCGGACAATAATTCATGCGGCGTCGGTTGTCGATAAGCCTTTCCCTGTCCCTGAAAAACATTTCAAAATATGCACCGAGGTGATGAGAAAAAGTCACCGGCTGTGCTTTTTGCAAATGAGTAAATCCCGGCATATATGTGTCAAGATTTTTTTCCATAAGTGAATAAATTTCTTTTAGGAGATTTGTGACAAGCGGAATGATTTCGTCAATTTCGTCACGAATGTAAAGCCTCATGTCAAGCGCAACCTGGTCGTTGCGTGAGCGGCCTGTGTGAAGTTTTTTGCCTGTGTCACCTGTACGGGAAATCAGTTCCGCTTCAACAAAAGAGTGTATGTCTTCGGAGTCGTCAAATTTAAGCACCCCCGAATCTATATCGTTTTTGATGTCGGTGAGAGCGTTAATTATTGTATCTTTTTCCGTATCGGTGATTATTCCCGAGGCCGCAAGCATTGTGACATGTGCGATACTGCCTCGAATGTCCTGTGTGTAAAATCTTCTGTCAAACGATAAAGATTCGTTAAAATTATGTACGAGAGAGTTTTCTTCTTTTGTAAAGCGTCCGCCCCAAAGTTTCATGAGATGCTCCTTGATAAATTATTTTTTATATTTGTTTGAAGTTTTTTCGGGTTTGTCAATGCCTATTTTAAAAATTTTTTCCGATTTTCCCTGTGAATAATATTTTACAAGATTTCCGCTTTCTTTGAGATGTAATATGGGCGCGGTTTTATCGCGATTGTTTATATAACCGAAGGAATCATACATTTCGAAGTTTTCCGCAAATGTTATGTCATACGGAAGAAGCGGTGTGAAATTTTTATCGGTATTTTTGTCCATAAAAATCCTCATAAGGTTCAGAAATCCGAACGGATGCTTTCGGGGCATAAGCACCCGAATCCGCCTGATGTACTTTAAAACGCCTTATAGTATAAATACAAAAATAAAAAAATACAACTTGAAAATTAATTCTTTACAAAATAAAAAAAATATATTATAATTCTTTCATCAATTTCATGATTCAATTGTTCCGAGGATTATATCTTATAATTCTTTTTTTCAGGGAACATATTCCAAAACAATGTATAAAATTAAATATGGCAAGCGTAAACCGAGGATTTTTCTGATTGTTTTTTTGTATTTGATTGTTTTTATTTTTGGCGCATGCGGTGCGCTTTTGTTTGTAAAAAGCTATGTCGATCGGATAAAAGGCGAAAATCAAAAGCTTATTTCAAACATAGAGACATTGAGATTAATCAATTCCGAAAATGAAAAGGACAAAGAAGAAAGCAGAAAAAAAAATTCATTTACCAGAGAGGTCTGGGTCGAGTTTGTTGAATACAGCGGATATATAAATGCCGGAGACACAATTGACGTAAGAGTTGTCGACACAAACGGTGACGACATAAAAAAATTATCCGAAAAACAGGTCGTAAAAATAGACAAAACGGGAATGCAGATTCTGGTAAACGAGGAAGACTTAAATTTCATAACGGGTATTGTCGGTGATCTGGAGG
>CAVJHK010000031.1:16731-20138 GCA_963649295.1 Lachnospiraceae bacterium
AGGGTACAATTAAAAAGGATTATGCGGTTAAAATACCATGAAAAATAAAAGAACGAACTTTGGATGGCCTTTTGAAAACAGCGGATATATGAGTACCGAACGAATGTTTGCAATTTTATTGTTTAAGGTACGGGATCGGATATGCAAAAAAATAACGGAAAACGAAAAAAAGGTAATAGACCGCGATTTTATTTTGCGTGAGTACAAACGATTTTTGAGTGACTGTGTTACAGGACTTGAATATGACGAAAAAAAATATCTTGAATACACGGAAAAAGAGGAAAAAAAAGGACTTGGTTTTGTCGAACCCGTATTAAAGCACACTTCGTTTGACATATATATAGGCGGATGCTGCAAAAATCCGGAAAATATTTTTGAAATCGGTTTTGGGGAAGAATTAAAGAGCCTGGATTTTTATGACTTAAAAACATCCGATGAAATTGAACGCGTGATAAGGCTGGCGGCAATAAAATACACGGGGCACGAAATTACGATGCTGCATCCCGAAATCAAAACCTCGGAATTTTATGCGATAAGGCCGCCGCAGGGACAGTGGGGAATGATAATAAGGAGATGGGATGAGAGAGATAGGCTTTGCGGGAATCGGAGCTGAAGACATAATTATGCACATGGTGCACATAATGGAACAAATGGGCTTAAGTGTATCTGTTTCAAACAAAACGGATCTGCCGGCATGCGATATTTTGTATGCGGAAGAAAATGAAAAAGAAGGGCTTGATTATTGTATATACGAGGATGACATAGCAAGTCATGAATTTATGAGCCGTGACATAAAATGTATCGTTACTGACATACAGCCTTTGAATGCACGCAAAATAAGAAAAAAGCTTAAAAATATAAAAATGGGCTCGGAGCCGCTTGTTGTTATCAGGGACATTACCGGACATTGCAAAAGAAAAAATTATATATCCGGGATACTCGGAATTAAAAACGAGCCTGTTGTTATATATGAAAAAAAGAAAGATTTTTGTGTGAGATGTCTTTTGCAGGAAGGCTTAAAGTATAAGATAAAGAATTTAAGTCACGGAATGGTTGCGGGTGTTGTCGAAACCATGCTGAGAATGGGTATCGTACAAAGCGAGGATTTAAAAAATACAAAAAGAAGGAATCGCATAAAATGGGAAAAATATTTACGTTTTATACAAAAACAAAAAAGAATGCACGCGTAACGACGGCTGCGGCTTTGACGGGTGCATATATGGCTTTGTTTAAAAACAAAACCGTTGCGATTGTTCAAATGGGCGAAAATGAATATTCGGCGGAACATATATTCGGTATTTGCGGCAAAGACAAAGAAAATTATGCGAAGATGTCGGGAATGAACGGACTTATGCTTCTTCTGCGTGCGGGAAATCTTACAAAAAACAAAATTATATCGTGTGCGACGAGAGTGGGAAGGGACAATGTTTTTTTGTTTACCGGTGATATCAAAGCCGGAGACAAAAATTCCGAAAAGGTGCGCAAATTTTTGTACGGACAAATCGCGGATTGTTTTGACGTATTGCTTGTTGATGCGGGATACAGGGAAGACGGAGATATTTACGGCAGCGGAATATGCATGATTCCGCAGGATTTAAGAGCGGCGCAGGATATATATTTAAAAGAGAAAAAAACTGCAGAGATATTTATAATAAACGGCTTTTTGGGTGATTCGACGGCGTCTGAAAAAAAATTTATGCATATTTTCGGCAGGAAAATTTATTTTATTCCGATGGATGCAGGAATAATGGATGCCGTAGTTTTTGGAAGACTTATGAATTTTTATGGAATTCTTGACATGATTTTGCGTATTCGTACCGTGTATAAGGTGTTTGCTGCAGTCGAAAGAATTACGGATGCAATTTCGGAAAAAGCGGATGAGGATACAAAAAAGCCGTATGCGGAATATTTTTTTGGTGAAGGAGATTTATGTTCGGAAAGATAATATGTGCAATCGGTTTCTTTTTTGTCTTTGTTGTTTCCGCAATAATTTTTTTTATAAAGGAAAAGGAAGAACCCGAAACCAAAGAAAATGACGATATATTGACCCGTCTTACAAAAGAAGCTTCCGTAATGCTTTCGTCTGTTTTAAAAAATGCCGGAAGTATTACGGAAAATTCGGACACGGAGGTCTGTACGGCAATTGAAAGCGCATTGCGTGAATGTTCGTCGGGAAACGAGGGAGCACGGGATATTGTAAAAAGTGTAATTTATGACTGGCTTGTAAACAAAAAAAATATATCCGATGCGATACTTGAAGAAATTTTTGAAGACGAAAAAAATATACGGATCAGATTTGAAGCCGTGCTTTTTATGTCGGAAAAGGAGTGCGCGGGCACGGGATTCAAAAAACTTTGGGAATCACGATTTAAGGATGTTGCGCTCTGCGTCGGAGAGCTTGACAAATGCTATATAAATGACGCCTATGTGAATGTACGGAATAAGATTACAAAAGACGACGGATGCAGAATTCTTGCTTCTGTTTTGTATGCGGATTCGGTCGGACTCGGAACGATAGATTTGCTTATGTGGCAAAAAAAATGCATTGAGGAAATTCAAATCGGAATGTCGGGTGTCGTTAACGGAAACGCACGGAATAAAATTATGGGTTCAATATACGGGGAAAACGAAGACGAAAAGAAATACAGTTATGAAAGTGTATACATAATGATTTCCGGCATACCGATTCGAATGGATTTTCTTGCCATGAAAAACGAAGATGAGCTTATTCGGATCGTCCGGAATCTTATAAAAAATGTGGGAGCTGGTGAACTTACAAGAAAAAGTCCACGAATCGTATGTGAAACAAAAGACGGACGAAGGATAACCGTTACACGCCCTCCGTTTTCTGATTCCTGGGCAGCGCTTATCAGAAAATTTGATACTGTTTCGGTTACGACGCTTGATATGCTGACGGATGACGAAATCCTAAAAAAGCTTATCAGAAAATTGATAAATACCAGAAAAAGCATTGCAATAACGGGCGAAACGGCATCGGGGAAGACCACGTGGCTCAGAGCGCTTTTGATTGAAAACGGTAAAAATCAAAGTATCAGAGTCATCGAATCGGAAAGCTTTGAACTGAATCTTCGCGAATACCTTCCCGAATCGAATGTGCTTACACTCAGAATGTCGGATAATGACAAGGCGTCGGGAGTGCTTGGATTTTCAAAAAAAACGACGGGGCAGGTCTTTGTCGTCGGCGAAGTAAATACGCCGGACATGGCTGTGATGCTTACAGATATGGCACATACCGCGGAATGTATTTTTTTTACCGCACATTATACGGAAACCGTCGATATGGTTTCGGATTTTACAAATGCCTTGTTAAATTATGGTGGATACAGTGACGAACCCCCCCCCCCCCCCCCCCCCCCCCCCCCCCCCCCCCCCCCCCCCCCCCCCCC
>CAVJHK010000032.1:0-8344 GCA_963649295.1 Lachnospiraceae bacterium
ACAGAATCAAAAAGAAAGGAAAATGTTGATTTTGCTTCTGAAATCATCATACAAGAAATATATGCCTATAAAGGTGCAAAACGATCTGCCGTCAAAAAAAATACTTGAAAACGAAAATATATTCATGATGGACGAGACAAGGGCTTTAAGCCAGGATATCCGTCCGCTCAAAATCGCTATTTTGAATCTCATGCCTTTAAAGGAAGAAACGGAAGTGCAATTGATGCGCAGTCTTTCAAATACACCTCTGCAGATTGATGTAACGTTTCTTACGACAGCAAGCTATGTGGGACACAATACCGCAACAAGCCATCTTGCGACATTTTATAAGACTTATAGCGATGTAAAAAACGAAAAATTTGACGGACTCATAATTACCGGAGCACCGGTTGAACTTATGGATTTTAAGGAGGTTGCCTACTGGGAAGAATTAAAGCAAATTATGGAGTGGTCGGTTAAGTCTGTCACATCAACGCTTCACATATGCTGGGGCGCTCAGGCGGGACTTTATTATCATTACGGAATAGACAAGGTTACATTGCCCGAAAAATTGTCCGGAATATACATGCATCACGTAAAAAATCGCCGCGAGCCGATTGTGCGAGGATTTGACGATATATTTTATATTCCGCATTCGAGGCATACGGAATCCGACCAAAATGCGATCAGAAACGAAAAGCGTCTCATGATAATGGCGGAATCCGCAGAAGCCGGAATTTTTCTTTTGATGGACAACGAAAACAGGAGAATCTTTGTGATGGGACATCCCGAATATGACAGAATGACTCTTGACAAGGAATATAAACGGGACCTTAAAAAAGGCTTAAATCCGCATATTCCGGTTAATTATTATCCGAACGACGATGTATCAAAAGAGCCGCTTCTTACCTGGCGCGGACATGCAAACACACTTTATACGAACTGGGTAAATTATTATGTATATCAGGTAACGCCGTACGAATTGTAGGAGAGTGGATTATGAGAAAAATGGTTCTTTCGATATTTGTTGACAATACATTCGGTGTTTTGAGCAAGGTTTCGGGGCTTTTTTCGAGACGCGGATACAACATTGACAGTCTTACCGTGGGCGTGACGGAAAATCCTTCCTATTCGAGAATGACCGTTGTGGTGACCGGAGAAGAGCAAATCCTTGATCAAATAAAAAAGCAGGTCGAAAAGCTTGAAGACGTAAAAGAGGTAAAGGAATTAAGCCCGAGCGAATCTGTTTACAGAGAGCTTATCCTGGTAAAGGTTGCGGCGGATTCGGAAACTCGCGAAAAGGTAATTTCCGTTGCCGAAATTTTTAGGGCAAAGATAGTAGACGTGACTCCCGAATCAATGATATGCGAGCTTACCGGAGATGAGTCAAAACTGGAAGCGTTTTTGAAGCTTTTATGTGACTACAAAATACTCGAAATCGCAAGAACCGGAATAACGGGACTTGCAAGAGGATGTTAAAGGGTTATTTAAGAAGGTTGTATTGTTATCTTTTAACTTTTTTAATTGCTTTTTGTTTATGCTCTGATTATAATCATGTGAGATTTAAGTATGAATGCGATTTGTATCGCAAATTAAAATAATTCGGTATTTCGGAGGGAAAATGAGTATTCTTTCTCAATGTTGCGGGTTGGCATTACTCACAATAATACTCTATTTTTACTTAAGCAGAAGAAAAATACTTTTAAATACGGGTGTCGATTACTTGGAACTTGTAATCGTTACTTTTTCATGCCTTGTTTTTGACATGCTTTCCGTTTTTTGCATAAACAACGCAGATTCGCTTCCGAAGGTATTTGTTGATATTATATGCAAAACTTACATAGTGGGGCTTGTCATTGTTGCGATGTTTGGACTGAGATATGTTTGCGCGGATGTTTTTTCTATGGAAAAGGCATACAAAAAGGCAATGTATCGTGTATTTTCGGCACTTCTTGCGGCAATTATTACCATATATGCGCTTCCGATTTATGTGGCATATGACGAAAACGGAGTGGGGCTTTATACCGAAGGACCCGCAACGATCGCAACATATATATTTGTTGTGCTTATTATTCTCCATATGGTTTTGCTGATCGAAAAGAACCGTAATCAGGTGCGCACGAGTAAAAGACGTACGCTTTATATATGGATTGCGGTGTGGATGCTTTGTGCGGGAATTCAATTTTTCAATAATGAAATATTGATTGTGAGCTTTGGCGCTGCGCTTGGTGTCACGATTATCTACCTTGCGCTTGAAAATCCCGAAATCAATATTTACAACAAAACGGGATATTTCAACGAAGGAGCGCTTTCGCAATATGCCGCGCAGCATTTCGGAAAAGGACATAGTTTTGCACTTATTAAGGCAAAAGTGGTTTCCGTCGGTAAGGACGGACGCGATGTTATGCTTGAGCAGGACATAGAAAGTGAGATTTTTAATTACATTTCAAGCTTTGAAATGGCGGATCTTTTCTTTTACAGCGATACGGAAGTCGCAATTACTTCGGAAAACTTTAATTATGCAAAAGATATAATAGAGCTTGTGAGCGAACGATTTAATTACGGCTGGGGACCCAAAAAAAACGTAATTGTACCGATCAGACTTTTTTACGTTCCCGATTCGATGGAATTTGACAGCTGGGCAGACATGGAACTTGCGCTCAAATATAATGAAAGCATGACCGCAAAGGACAATTCGGCGCAATATGTGAGCCCTGAAATTTTGAAGCAGGTTGCGCGTGAGCATGAAACGGAAGAGATTATTCGCGATGCCATAGAAAATAACCGTGTTGAGCCTTTTTATCAGCCTATTTACAGTATCGAAACAGGCAAGTTTATTTCTGCGGAAGCGCTTGCAAGAATCAGACGCGAAGACGGCACGATTGTTCCGCCGGGAGTTTTCATCCCGATTGCGGAAAAAAACGGTACGATTATCAAAATCGGTGAGATGATGTTTGAAAAGGTTTGTGCACTTTTGTCACGTGAGCTCCTTGTTGAACGTTTTGACGTAAAATACATAGAAATCAATCTTTCGACCGTTCAATGCACATATGACCATCTTGCGGATTCGTTCATTTCGATAATGAACAGATATCATGTAAATCCCGCATGGATAAATCTTGAAATTACCGAAACGGGAGCAATAGACAAAAAGAGCACGCTTCTCAAAAATATGAATGAGCTTTTGCTTTACGGAGTCAAATTTTCTTTGGACGATTTCGGAACAGGCAACTCAAATCTCAATTATGTTATCGATATGCCTGTGTCGACCGTCAAGTTTGATAAGGGCATGACAGATGCCTTCTTTGAAAATGACAAAGCACGTTTTCTTATGTCATCCGCAATGAAGATGCTTATGGAAATGGGACTTTCGATTGTTATCGAGGGCATTGAGACGATAAGTCAATATAAAGAAATGGAAAAGTTAAAGGCTACTTTCATTCAGGGATATTATTTTTCAAAACCTCTTATGAGGGGCGATTATATTAATTTTTTGGAGATGGCAAATGCCGAAAGAGAGTGATTGCTGTCTTCTTTCAGGCGGATATGGTGGAATTGGCAGACACGTCGGATTTAGGTTCCGGTGCGAAAGCGTACAGGTTCGAGTCCTGCTATCCGCACTGCTTGCGGAGCGTTTGATTTAAGTCTTTTTTCGGATTTAAATTAAAATGTCTCCGCTTTGTTTTTGGCTTCAGTCACAAAAATTTAAAAAAAGAAATTAAAAACAGGAAAGCATATATGAAAAATTTGATGAGATTTTTAAAACCGTACAGATGCGTTGCGATAATAGCACCATTATTTAAGATGCTTGAAGCACTGCTTGAACTTTTTGTACCTCTTGTAATGACCGACATAATAGATATCGGAATAGAATCGGGCGATACAAAATATATTTTAAAAAAGGGACTTATGCTTATATTACTTGCACTTTTCGGACTTTGTGCGTCTGTTACGGCGCAATATTTTGCCGCCAAAACGGCAACGGGATTTGCGCGTGACATGAAATCGGAGCTTTTTTGCCATATCCAGGGCTTCAGCTTTTCAAAGCTTGACACAATCGGAACGGCAACGCTTATCACAAGGCTTACGACGGATTCGGACAAGGTTCAGAATGGTGTTAACATGACGCTCAGGCTTTTCCTGCGTTCGCCTTTTATTGTATTTGGGGCTGTCATAATGGCCTTTACGATAAATAAAGAATGTGCTCTCGTTATGCTTATTTCAATACCGATACTTGCGGCGGTGGTATTCGGAATAATGCTTGGGACCGTTCCTCTTTATACACGCGTTCAAAAATTACTTGACAAGAGTATTTTGACAGTACGCGAAAATTTGGGCGGTGTGAGAGTAATTCGTGCGTTTAATATGCAGGAAACAGAAAAAGAGAGATTTGAAAAGGAAAGCCTTGATTACGCGGACGCGTCGCTCAAAGCATCAAAAATCTCGGCACTTTTAAATCCCATTACGTTTTTGATTGTAAATGCCGCACTTGTGGTCATTTTGTATTCCGGTGCAATAAAGGTGGATTTGGGCACAATAACAAAGGGACAGCTTATCGCAATCGTAAATTATATGTCACAGATTTTAGTTGAGCTTATTAAGCTTGCCGATCTTGTAATAGTAATCACAAGGTCACTGTCTTCAGCAAAGAGAATTGACGAGGTGTTTCGGATAAATGGATAAGGTTGGTTTTAAAAATGTTTATATGAAATATGACGGGGCGGGAGATTATTCGTTAAGTGACATAAGTTTCAGCGCCAGGGAAGGCGAAACGGTCGGTATAATCGGCGGAACGGGAAGCGGAAAAACTACGCTTGTAAGCATGATTCCGGGATTTTATAAGGCAATGCACGGTGAGATTTTAATTTCCGGAAAAAACATAAAAGATTATGATGAAAAAGAATTGAAGAGTAAAGTCGGATTTTGTTTTCAAAAATATTATCTTTTTCACGGGAATATACGTGACAATATTAAGTTTGGGGCACCGGACGCAACAGACGAGGATATAATTGAGGCATTAAAGATTTCACAGGGCTATGATTTTGTCATGCAAAAGAAAAACGGACTTTTGGAATCAGTATCTGAGAAGGGAGCAAATTTTTCGGGCGGTCAAAAGCAGCGGCTGATGATTGCGAGAGCGATAGTCAGAAAACCCGAAATTTTGATACTTGACGATTCGTCTTCGGCACTTGATTTTGCAACGGACAAAAAATTGCGAATGGCAATTTCGGAACTCAAAAAAATAACAACATTCATTGTCTCGCAAAGAGTTTCTTCGATTATACACTCGGACAAAATACTTGTGCTTGACGACGGAAAGCTGGTCGGTGTCGGAACTCATTCGGAACTTTTAAACAACAATTTGATTTATAGGGAAATATATGAAAGCCAAACAAAAGACAAATAAAGATACGCTTAAAAAACTTTTTGGATATATAAAAAAAAGAACGGTTTTTGTGGTGATGTCGGCAGTTTTTGCGGCCGCAAACGTTGTTCTGTCATTGCTTATTCCCGTTTGCACAGGTGACGTGGTGGATTTGTGCATAAAATCGGGGACGGATTTAAAAGAAATCGTACTTATTTTGATAAAGATTATTATATGTGTTCTTGCGGCCGCCGTTTCACAGTGGCTTCTTACCGCATTCAACAACAGAACGGCATATTATGTATGCTTTGATATAAGAAACGACGCGTTCAAAAAGCTTAATCGCTTGCCTGTGTCATTTTTTGATTCTCATCCGCACGGAGATATTTTGAGCCGCCTCACAAATGACATAGAGCAGATCTCTGACGGATTGATTTTGGGATTTACGAATCTTTTTTCGGGAATTCTCACGATATTGATAACGCTTGTGTTTATGTTCCGGTTAAATCCGCTTACGGCGCTTGTTGTCGTGCTTGTAACGCCGCTTTCTTTATTTGTGTCCGCATTTATCGCAAGACACAGCTTCCGTATGTTTAAGTTTAAAAGTACAACAAATGGTGAACAGACATCGTTCATAAACGAAACAATTGAATTTGAAAAGGCTGTAAACGCATACGATATGAGGGAAGAAAAGCAAGCGGAATTTGATGATATAAATTTTAGGCTTTCCGAATATTCGCTTAAGGCTACTTTTTATTCTTCGCTCACAAATCCCTGTACAAGATTTGTAAACAGCCTTGTTTATGCAGGGGTAGGTGTGTTCGGCGCAATGTCCGCAATAAACGGGGGGATCACAATCGGACAGCTTTCGGCTTTTCTTTCGTATGCAAGCAAATATACAAAGCCGTTTAATGAAATTTCGGGCGTAATTACGGAATTTCAAAACGCTTTTGCATGTGCGGGACGTGTATTTGATTTTATGGAAAATGAGGAACTTACAGATTGTACCGAGAGTTTTGCAAAAAATGGGGAACTGCAAGAGTGCAGTGAAAACTTCCCGGAAAATAAAAATAAGGAAAATAATGAAAATAAGGAAAATAAGGCCGCAAGTTCCATAATTTCAATCAAAAACATAAGCTTTTCTTACACACCCGAAAAGCCTCTTATTTCTGATTTTTCGCTTGATGTGACTAAGGGACAGAAAATTGCGATAGTGGGACCCACAGGCTGCGGAAAAACAACGCTTATTAATCTTCTCATGAGATTTTATGACGTAAATTCCGGAGAAATTAAGTTAAACGGCGTCAATATAAGGGAAATGAGCAGAGAAGCCCTAAGACAAAATATAGCGATGGTGCTTCAGGATACATGGATAAGACGGGGGACGGTAAAGGAAAACATTGCTCTCGGCAAAAAAGACGCGACGGACGCAGAAGTGACGGAAGCAGCCAAAAAGGCGCATGCGTGGAGTTTTATAAAACGTCTTCCGGACGGAATAGATACCATGCTTTCCGAAAACGGCGACGAACTTTCGCAAGGACAAAAACAATTGATTTCGATTGCTCGTGTAATGCTTGTCACACCGCCGATTCTTATTTTGGATGAGGCCACTTCTTCGATTGACACAAGAACCGAAATAAAAATCCAGCAGGCATTTGACGAAATGATGAAGGGTAGAACAAGCTTTATTGTTGCACACCGCCTTTCGACAATTGTTTCGGCGGACAAGATACTTGTGATGAACAACGGAAATGTCGTTGAAACGGGGACGCATGCGGAACTGTTGCAGAAGAACGGATTTTATGCGGAATTATATAACAGCAGATATTAGGAAGAAAAACCGGCAGGCGTTCAGCCTGCCGGTTTTTATGTCAAGAAATTCATATGACTTTTGGGGTGAATCCGTTTTTCTTGCTTTGTTTGGTCCTTTGATAAGTCATGATCCAGTTGCTGAGCTTGTTTGATCTTTCCATGAATTGGCATCCGTAAACAAATTCGTTTTCACGCGGAGACGGTGCACTGCGCACAATTTTTGCGGAAAGCTGCATGTATTCGTTATTTGTGACGGGGAGATGAAGCCTTACGACTCTTCCGATATCGAGAGACGAGTTTATAATAAAGGCAAATCCTGATTCGCTGATGTCTTTTATGTAAGTATGAACCGGTTTTGGACCGGTTTCGGTAAAGCATACAACGGTCATTACGTCACCGATCGGAACGCGGTAATTGCCGCGGCGGTTGCTTGGTACGGCAGGAACACTTAATTCAATCGCACTGTAATAATGCCCTTTGTAAGAAACCGTTTGAATATTTATATCGTTCCAGATATAACAGATATTGTTAAAGATAACAATCAGATTTATAAAACATTCCGGCGGAAAGCCCACAAGTCGCCCCTCAGATACTATCGGCTCAAGAAGCAGCATATCCTTGTATGTGAGCGCAACCGTTGTATCAAAGCTTCCGTTTGCGCCCGGCAATTTTACTTCTATTTTTACCGGCTGACCCGGTTCAAAATCCGCTGTAGTCATAATTCGCCTCTTTAAAGAATGAGTTTGGTAATCCAAAAGAATGTCAAAAAGAATGTTTTTGGCTGATTGTATGAATATTTTACAATATTTTAAAGAATTATGCAACTGCCACCGAGATGCAGAATAATTTTGACAGATACTTAAATCTTGTAATGTCCGGGCAGGAGATTATCGTGACCAAAAACGGTAAAGAGGTCGGAAGATTTGTGCCCAAAGACAGCACGGCGTCATATCTTACAGCTTCATTGACAGGCGTTTTAAAAGAAGATTGCGATTCAGATGTTACAAAGAGTAAAAGCATGAGGACTAAGTATGGTCTTACTGATTGACACAAATATTTTTTTGGACGTTTTGCTTGCCCGCCCGGAATTTATAAAAACATCGGGATTAATTTGGAAACTTTGCGAGACAGAACGGGCAAATTGGTATATTTCCGCATTAAGTTATGCAAACATGATGTATATCATGA
>CAVJHK010000032.1:8439-15498 GCA_963649295.1 Lachnospiraceae bacterium
GGCAGTTCTTGAAAGAGCCGTAAGTATGAAATGGGATGATTTTGAAGACGCAATTAAGAGTATAACAGCCTAATCGGTGCCTGCCGATTATATTATTATGAGAAATGTAAAAGATTTTGTAAGGAGCAGAGTTTTGCCGCTTACACCGGACGAATTATTGACAAGGATATAACATATCGGAAGTAAAAAAGCGGCTTTTGATATGTTATATTTTCCCTTGTCTGATTTTGATATTTATGCTAAAATTACGTGCATAGAAATTGGTAAATTAATGATAGGTTTTTATGTGATTTTTGGTAAGTTATGTATTGCTTATCAAGTCTTATCGAAAGCCTGAGGCACAGGTATGACCCACTTTTTATAAGACAGAGCGTAAAAACTGTTGCATTTGGGCGATGACAGGTTCTAAATCAAATATCAAAACAAAAGTGCAAGAAAGGCAAATTTTATGAGAGAGCATTATGAAATTTTAATTAAGGATGCCGAGAAAAGGGCAAAAAAAGCATTGCGTTTTCAGGTGAAGGATTCTTCTTCCGTAAAAGATGGTGGATTCAAGGATTCAAAAAATGTAATCCAGCCCAAGTTCGCAATTTACAGAGTCGTAAATCTTGCGGCGGTTTATATGAATAAGGAGAGCGCTCTTTACGGAAACGAAGAAATAAAGACGGCAATCACGCGCGCCCTTAATTATATAAAGCGTGAACAGAGGGAAAACGGTACATTCGATCTTGTCGACTGCAATTTTTATTCGGGACCGGATACGGCATTTTGCATAAAAAGACTTTTGCCTTTTTATAAATATGTTATTAAAAATCCCGATACCGTTTGGACAACGGATTTTAAAGATATTTTAAAAGACATAATATATGCCGGCATGTGCGGCATGGTTACGTGCGGATTTCATACGCCGAACCACAGATGGGCAATAGCGTCAAATCTCCTTGAAGGCTACAGACTCTTCGGAAACAAAGAATTTTTGAACCGTGCAAACGAATATCTTGCGGAAGGCATAGATTGCACGGATGACGGCGAATATGCGGAGCGTTCTGCCGGGAATTATAACAGAATCAACAACGATGCGATGATTACAATTGGTGAAATTTTAGGCGATGAAAAATATATTGACTGTGCCGAAAAAAATTTGACGATGATGCTTACCTATATCGAGCCCGACGATTCGATTTTCACAAACAATTCCACACGTCAGGACAGAGGAGTTGTAATTTATCCGAGAGATTATTATTTTGAATATCTTTATATGGGCGTGAAGCGCAATAATCACAAGTTCCTTATGGCGGCAAATCACATAATGGAAGTAAATAAGCGTGAGAATCATTATCCTGAGTTTCTCATTAATTATATGCTTTATCCCGAGCTTATCGATACAGAAATTACGGAATCGGGCATAGACACAGAATATGACGCGTTTTATAAGGAATCGGGAATCGTAAGAAGAAGAAAGAACAATTGGTCTTATACAATAATCAACAATGCGACAAATTTTGTTTGGTTTAGGAACGGAAATTTGTGTCTGAGCCTAAAAATCGGAGCAAGTTTTTGCGAACACAGGGCGTTTAAGAGCGAAACACTCGAAAAAAAAGGTGATTCATACTCTCTTCACGAAACAATGCACGGCTGGTATTATTTGCCTTTTGGGAAAAACATCGGGACAACGGACTGGTGGAAAATGGATAATCCGAATACACGCGAAAAATTGCTTGGACCGGATCTCGATTTTGACGTAACCGTTACTGAAATCGAAGAAGGCTTAAGTGTTAAAATAAAGGCATCGGGTGTTGATAGAGCGCCGCTTCGTCTTGAGCTTGCTTTTGATGCGGGATGTGATGTGGTGAGTGACAATTTTAACGTATTGGGACTTGCGGGAGAATGCATGACCGTAAAGAATGGCATGATTACGGCATCAAAGGGAGATTATGCGATAGAAGTCGGTCCGGCATTTTATGCGCATGATTTTGTTGCGGGAAAATTCGGAAGCGAGGGAAGAAGCCCTGAGTGCTTCACGGTTTATTTTACGGAAAATACGGAATTTGAAAAAACAATTACAATTAAAGCAAAAGATGGTATACTGTACTAATAACGCCAAAGTTGACGTTTTAATTATTCAGGAGTAAACTTGTTTACTCCTGAATAATTAAATGTCAACTTGCCAAAAACATGAATAAGTAGCCGATTTTCGAAGAAAATCGAGCGGATTATGAATGTTTTTAGGATTGCGGGAGTGCGAAGCACGCAGCAATCCGTCGGCGTTATTAAGTGTGGAGTAATGCAAAAAAAACATGAATAAGTAGCCGATTTTCGAAGAAAATCGAGCGGATTATGAATGTTTTTAGGATTGCGGGAGTGCGAAGCACGCAGCAATCCGTCGGCGTTATTAAGTGTGGAGTAATGCAAAAAAAACATGAATAAGTAGCCGATTTTCGAAGAAAATCGAGCAAACGGAGACCAAAAATGAGCATAAAAGAAAATTTTATCGGAAAATCCTTCCTTACCTTAAAGGATTTTACAAGCGAAGAGATCACATATCTTGTTGATTTGGCAGCCGAATACAAGGAAAAAAAGAAAAAAGGCATAATGCACGATACCCTTAAGGGGAAAAATATCGCTCTTATCTTTGAAAAAACTTCGACAAGAACAAGATGCGCATTTGAAGTGGCAGCTCATGACCTGGGAATGAATGCGACATATCTTGATCCAAAAAGCTCTCAGATCGGCAAAAAGGAAAGCATCCGCGATACGGCAAGAGTTCTCGGACGTATGTTTGACGGAATAGAATACAGAGGCTTCGGACAGGAAATTGTGGAGGAGCTTGCGCGCTATGCCGGTATTCCCGTGTGGAACGGTCTTACAAACGAATATCATCCGACGCAGATGCTTGCGGATGTGCTTACAATTCGTGAACATTTGGGTGACATAAAACACAAAAAGCTTGTTTATATGGGAGATGCAAGGTACAATACGGGTAATTCTCTTATGATTGTATGCTCAAAGCTCGGAATGGATTTTGTTGCATGTGCACCGAAAAAATATTTCCCGAATGCCGAACTTGTGCGCGAATGCGAAAAATTTGCGCGTGAATCGGGAAGCATAATCACGCTCACGGAAGATGTGAAAGAGGGAACACGGGACGCAGATATAATTTATACGGACGTCTGGGTTTCGATGGGCGAAGCCGATGAAATCTGGGCAGAAAGAATAAAAGATCTTTCTCCCTACAAGGTGACCGACGAAGTGATGAAAAATGCCGGTGACAAGGCAATATTTATGCATTGCCTGCCTGCTTTCCACGATCTTAAAACAGAAATCGGATATACGATAAGCGAAAAATTCGGCTTTGATTCCTTGGAAGTGACGGACAGCGTATTTGAATCAAAGGCTTCGGTTGTTTTTGACGAAGCCGAAAACAGAATGCATACGATTAAGGCGGTTATGGCGGCTACGCTCGGCGCATAAATTTTGAGTATGATGCAGGG
Organism: Lachnospiraceae bacterium; assembly: GCA_963649295.1. GTDB lineage: Bacteria > Bacillota > Clostridia > Lachnospirales > Lachnospiraceae > RGIG3528. Next base: position 11,931 of record CAVJHK010000032.1, read on the forward strand.
GTAACGTCAAACACCTCATAAAAATTGAACTTTAAAGACAGGCTTAAATGAACCTTGCGAAGGGATAATATATGATATTTGCGATAGATGTCGGAAACACAAACATAACATGTGCCGTAATGGAAAAGATGGAAGTTAGGGCAAGCTTCCGAATTACGACAAAAATGCAGCGGACATCCGATGAATTCGGTATTTTGATGACGGAATTTCTGCATGCGAAGGGAATTGACATTGATTCCTTAAAGGATGTAATAATTGCGTCCGTTGTACCGGGAATCATGCATTCGCTTGTAAACGGCGTTGTGAGATTTTTAAACAAAAAGCCAATGATTGTGGGCGAAGGCACAAAGACGGGGCTGAAAATCCAAACGGCGGCTCCCAAAGAAATAGGAGCTGACCGCATAGTTGACGCGGTTGCGGCATATGATTTGTACGGCGGGCCGCTTGTTGTGTGCGATTTCGGTACGGCAACGACTTATGATGTTTTGACGGAGGACGGCACATTTATTGCGGGAATCACAAGTCCCGGAATCAGAATTTCGGCAAATGCTCTTTGGAATGATACGGCCAAATTGCCCGAAATCGAAATAGAAATGCCGGATTCAATTCTTGCAAAAGATACGGTCACAAGCATGCAGGCGGGACTCGTATACGGATGCATAGGTCAGACGGATTATATAATTAAAAAGGTTATCGAAGAGACGGGCTTTAAGGATGCCAAAATCATTGCCACGGGAGGTCTCGGACGGCTTATATCGGATAATTCCGAAATGATACAGATTTACGACAAGGACCTTACAATGAAGGGACTTTGGCTTATTTATTCAAAAACGAAAAAATGACAAAAGAAATAAAACTTAAAAAAAATTGTATTGCACTTGGGCCAATGGCAGGAGTAACTGACTTGGCCTTTCGTATTATTTGCCGGGAAATGGGCGCGGATCTCACTTTCACCGAAATGGTGAGCGCAAAGGCAATAATTTACAATAACAAAAATACCGTGTCACTTATGGAAATAGGTGACACAGAGCATCCCGCAGCACTTCAGCTGTTCGGAAATGAGCCGGGTGTTCTTGCGGAAGCGGCACATAAAATAAATAATATTCCGTTTGACATACTTGATATCAATATGGGATGTCCGGTTCCGAAAGTCGTAAATAACGGCGAAGGTTCCGCACTTATGAAAAATCCCGATTTAATCGAAAAAATAGTAAGAGCGGTAAATGAGGCTACCGACAGACCCGTATCCGTAAAGCTCCGTAAAGGGTTTTATAAGAATGACAGAACTGCCGTTGAATGTGCACTTGCTGCGGAAATGGGCGGTGCCGCATGTGTTGCGGTGCATGGCAGGACGAGAGAAGAATATTATTCGGGACATGCCGATTGGTCGATTATTTATGATGTAAAACATGCAGTCAAAATTCCCGTTATCGGAAACGGAGATATTTTTAAAGCGGAGGATGCACTTAAAATGTTTTCGGAAACGGGTGCGGACGGCGTAATGGTCGGACGCGGTGCGGAAGGAAATCCCTGGATTTTTAGGGAAATTAAGGCTTTACTTGAAAACAAATCGGAAATTTCCGCTCCTACTCTCAAAGATAGAGTTGATATGGCACTTCGTCATGCCGAAGCAGAAGTAAAATTAAAGGGCGAAAGCACGGGAATCCGTGAAATGAGAAAGCATGTTGCCTGGTATATGGCGGGCTTTCCGGGGGCATCAAAAATCAGAGACAGGGTAAATTATACGGAAAGCCTTGATGACCTCAAAAAGCTTTTAAATCGGTATTGCAATTGAAATATCTTTGTGGTAGAATGTGACGCATTACTATGGTAAAGTGAAAATAAAAGTGAAAGAAGGCATGTTAAATGGAAAAATACAAAGTCGGTATCCTGGGTGCAACGGGAATGGTAGGACAAAGATTTATATCGTTACTCGAAAATCATCCCTGGTTTGAAGTGGTAACGGTTGCCGCAAGCCCGAGAAGCGCGGGAAAAACATATGAAGATGCGGTAGGGAGCCGCTGGAAAATGACGACTCCGATGCCGGAAAAGATTAAGAAACTTGTTGTTCTTGATGTTAACGATATCGAGAAGGTTTGCGCAAACGTTGATTTTGTTTTTAGCGCCGTTGACATGACAAAGGAAGAAATAAAAGCGATAGAAGAAGCATATGCAAAGACGGAAACGCCTGTTGTTTCAAATAATTCAGCACATCGCTGGACTCCTGATGTACCTATGGTTGTGCCGGAGCTCAATCCCGAGCACTTTGAGGTGATTGAATCGCAGAAAAAGAGACTTGGCACAAAGCGCGGATTTATCGCCGTTAAGCCCAATTGCTCGATTCAGAGCTATACACCCATGATTCACGCACTTCGCGAATTTGAGCCGACAGTTGTTGTGGCAACAACATATCAGGCAATATCGGGTGCCGGAAAAACCTTTGCTGATTGGCCGGAAATGGTTGACAACGTAATTCCTTATATCGGCGGCGAGGAAGAAAAGAGTGAACAGGAGCCGCTCCGCATTTGGGGTAAGGTCGTTGACGGCAAGATCGTAAAAGCCGAAACTCCCGTAATTACGACTCAGTGCCTGCGTGTGCCGGTATCGGACGGACATACTGCCGCAGTTTTTGTAAGCTTCAAGCACAAACCCACAAAGGAACAGATCCTTGACAGATGGAAGAATTTTAAGGGACTTCCGCAGGAGCTTGACCTTCCGTCCGCTCCGAAGCAGTTTATCACATATTTTGAAGAAGACAACCGCCCTCAGGCAAAGCTTGACCGCGATACCGAAAAAGGAATGGGCGTATTTGCGGGAAGACTCAGAGAAGATAAGGTATATGACTGGAAATTTGTCGGACTTTCGCATAATACGAAGCGCGGCGCCGCAGGCGGTGCAATACTTTCCGCAGAACTGCTTGTCGCACAAAAATATATAACAAAAAAATAAATTTGATAATTAAAAAAGATGTCGTTTTAGTACGGCATCTTTTTTTGATTTTTTTATCTTAATTTAACCGAAAACTTTTATTTCTTCCGATTCGTCTGTTATACGGCATCCGTAAAATCCGGATTCCTGAAGCTTGTTGAACAGTTTTCCGAGCTTTTTCACCTTTTCAAAAAGCGTAACATCATATTCGCTTCTGTACGAATCGGCGATTTTTATCGCGTTTACGACATTTTCCTGCGGATAAATCACGGCAAGCTTTTTTTTCATTGTGGGAATCTTAAAATTATTGTCGTTAAGAATACATACGATTCTTTCAAATCCGATTGAAAAGCCTACTGCGGGAATACTTTCACCGGTGAATTTGCCGATCATATTGTCATATCTTCCGCCGCCGCCGACCGAACCGCCAAAATCTAAAGATTCGATTTCAAATATTGTGCCGGTATAATAACCCTGTCCGCGAACAAGAGAGCAATCGTATTCAATTTTATAACGACCTTCATTTAAAAGATTTATTTTCTCGATGATGTTTTTTACGGACAAAACGGGCTCGGGGTCGTCTAAATAAGATGCGGCGTCATCAAGCGTGAACGGCTTTTTTGACATCATGCTTATGAAG
>CAVJHK010000032.1:15508-16630 GCA_963649295.1 Lachnospiraceae bacterium
GCATCTTCGTTTAAGCTTTTTGAGAGAAGTTCCGATTTTACACCGTCCGGTCCGATTTTATCAAGCTTGTCAAAAGTAATGCATACGGAATCGGTTTCGGACTCGTTAAATCCCGCGGCAAGAATAAGATTTTTTAATATTCTGCGGTCATTGATTCTTATTTTGAAATTCGAAATTCCGATATTTAAAAGTGCCTTTGCGGTTGTATCGATGAGTTCGATTTCGGAATTTTGTGACGAGCTTCCGAGTATGTCAATGTCGCATTGAATAAATTCGCGAAGACGTCCGCGCTGAGGGCGCTCCGCACGGAATGAGCGGTCAATCTGTATTACCTTAAAAGGTGAGGGAAGATTTGACTTATTGTTTGCATAAAATCTTGAAAGCGGGAGAGTGAGGTCATAACGAAGCCCGAGATCGCAAAAATCTTCTTTTTTTGTCTTTTCGTATTCGTTTAGGGCTTCTGTGAGCTTGTCGCCGCGCTTCATTATCTTAAACATCAAATTTAAGTTTTCACCGCCGTCGCTTTTGCTTAAGTTTTCCATATCCTCGATCACGGGAGTTGTTATTCTTTCAAAGCCGCATGAGGTATAGACCTTAAGGATCTCCGATTTTACGTAATCGCGGAGAAGAGTCTCTTTCGGCAAATAGTCATTGGTTCCTTTTACGGGGGTTGTTTTCATAAGTCCTCCTTTTTATATAAAAAGTTTATATAAGAAAAAAAGCCGCATACCAATGCGGCTTTTAAGCTCAAATTTAAGCAAGTTGATTAACAGCCTTGGTAAGTCTTGAAACTTTTCTTGCAGCTGTATTCTTATGGTAAATTCCCTTTGCTGCTGCCTTGTCGATAGCAACGGTTGCTTCGGAAAGAGCGGCAGTTGCTGCTGCCTTATCGTTTGCCGCAACAGCGGTCTCAACCTTTTTAATGAGAGTCTTAACCTTAGACTTAATCATCTTATTTCTTAATGTCTTTGTGTTGATAATGTCAATTCTCTTCTTTGCTGACTTAATGTTTGCCATTTCTTAAAAAACCTCCGATTTAATATTTTCATATTTTCGTTCTGCATGACGTTTTAATCGGATCCGGACACGGACGTTCCCTTAAAACATACCTTAAAATAATAA
>CAVJHK010000032.1:16640-19768 GCA_963649295.1 Lachnospiraceae bacterium
GAGTGCGATGTCAAGAGAAAGAAATAAATTTGCCTTGATTTTTTTTACACGTGTTTTTTTGATGCAGAAAAAATAATAATTTATTTCTTGTCAAATTCCATCTTTTAATATAAAATGCTTTTTGCGGACAGATGCACGGACGGAAAGGTCTGAGGCTTGAAGAAAAAAATCTTTGTAATCGTTCTTTTGTTTTTTCTTATTTTTTTATGCATATGGTATGCATTCTTTTTTAAAAGAAAAGATGATAATAAAAAAAATCCCGGCTTAAATGAAACAAGTAAATATGGTGAAATTGAGGAAGACGGCATTACGGAAGCAAATTATACGGAAATTGTTACGGCTTCTCCGACACCTATCCCCAAAATTTATGTTTTTTTATGCGGTTCTGTAAAAAATCCCGGAGTTTATGGGGTGGAAAAGGGCAGCCGCATAAACGATCTGCTTAATGAAGCCGGCGGATTTACGGATTATGCGGATAAGAATTATTTAAATCTTGCGCGTGAGCTTGCGGACGGAGAGCGCATCTATGTGCCGTCGGTATTTGAAACGGACGAGCTTGACACAAAAGACAATATTTTGGGAGCGGGCGCAAATAAACCCGTGACCGAAGAAAACGTGAATATGGACCCGGAAGCGGAAGATTCACTGATTAACATTAATACGGCGGACAAGGAGGCACTTGTTGCGCTCCCCGGAATCGGTGAGTCAAGAGCCGCGGATATAATCGAATATCGCAAAAAAATCGGTAATTTTAAATCAATCGAAGAAATAAAAAATATATCAGGTATCGGGGAAAGCGTTTACGCACGCATCAAAAATTATATATGTGTAAAGTAGGGACATTATGATAAAAAGGCCGATGATATTTCTGTTTTTTGTCGTAATTCTTGGGAATCTGCTTGCGGAAGCAGGGAGCAATTTTTGTGCGGCGGTGCTTGCCGGTTATTTTTTGATACTTGCGATATTGATTCTCTTATCCAAAAAAACGAATAAAATTTTGGATTATTTTGTGAGACCGAATAAATATGGGATTTTTAAAATCTTTCTTGTTATGATTCCGGTTTTATTTTTGCTGTCCGCAATAAGGAGCGGATTTTATTTTAAAAAGGCGGAAGAAAAAAATTTACCTTTTAAGATAATGTACGAAAACAAAGAAGAATATGTGTCTGTTTGCGGTACGGCTTATAAAATCAGATATGACTGTGAACAATATCATGTTTATCTGAAGGATGTTACCGTATGCGGCTACAGGGAAAACAAGTATCGAAATTCAGGCGGCGTGCTTATATATGTTACCGAAACGGAAGGTTTTAATATATATGCGGGAAACAAAATAAAGGTATACGGAAAAATTTATTATACGGAGAAACCGCAAAATCCGGGTGAATATGACGGAACGATTGCAATGCAAAAAACAAATAAGTATGCGAGCGTTATCGCAAAAAGAATCGATGTTGTTTCGGATAAAAAGAATGTTTTTTTGTGCTTTATAAACAATGTCCATATGCGTTTTGTAAATAGTCTTGTTAACATATATGACACTGATACCGCCGGCGTGCTTATTGCAATGATAACAGGCGACAAAGAAATCCTCACAGACAGCATAAAGGAAACGTATAAGGACGCCGGAATAAGCCACATCCTTGCAATATCGGGGCTTCATATATCGCTTGTCGGATTTTTTATATTTAACATATTTAAAAAGTTTTCGATTAAAAGAAATGTTGGAATTATTGTATCGGGTGTTTTTGTTATCTTATATGTCCTTTTTTCGGGAGTATCGGATTCGGCGGTAAGAGCCGGAATAATGTTTCTTGTAATGATGCTCTCAAAAATTGTAAGGCGGAAATATGATATATTGTCGTCTTTATCTCTTTCCGGAATCGTAATACTTTTTATCTGGCCCACGGAACTTAAAAACGTGTCATTTTTGCTTTCCTTTGCTGCAATACTCGGTGTCTATGCGGCAACAAGGCTTAAGATAAGGTTATTTTTGGGGGAAGTTGTTACTTTAATAACGCTTCCGATAACCCTTTGGTATTTTTTTGAAATAAACCCATGGTCGTTTTTCGCAAATATTATAGTTATTCCGCTTACCGGATATCTTATGTGCTTTGGCATGATTGCGGGGGTAGCCGGCATGATTTTTGAGGAACTCGGGGGGCTTCTCGCGGGACCTGCATATGTGATACTTTTTGTTTTTGAAAAATTAAGCGATATTGTTTCGGGACTTCCCTTTTCAAAAATACTTATCGGGAGGCCTGCCTTAATTACGATAGTTTTGTTTTATATAATGCTGTATGTAAGCTTTTGTTTTTTTTTGAAACGAAAATATATACTTATTCCCGTGTTTGGCATGGAAATAATATTTTTGTGTTCGGGATTTTTTTTGAATCCTAAAAATTGCAACTTTTTGTCCGTTGGACAGGGGGATTCGTTTTGTTATTTGTCAAAAAAAGATACGGTTTTGCTTGATTCGGGAAGTCTCAGTAAATCAAATGTGGGAAAATATACTGTTTCGTCTTTTTTAAAATGCAACGGAAAGATACTCGCGGATAAAGTAATTGTGACGCATATGGACTCGGATCACATGAACGGTATAGAAGAGATACTTAAAAATATGAATACATACGAGTCGGATTTTTTGTATAAGGTGTATTATGACGGAAATATTGGAATTAAGGAACTTATAATGCCAAAAGTTCTATATGCCACGGAAGAATACTTAGCGCTCATCGCGCTTGCCGCAGAAAAAAATGTAAAAATTAAATATTTTTCTGCGGGAGATTGTTTTTATTTAAGTGACGGAACGGTTTTTAGGTGCATTTGGCCCTATAATGCCGATTCGTCCGAAAATGACACGTCGCTTGTTTTTATTACGGAAACGGAAAAGGAAATTTTGTTTATGGCAGCGGATATAGGTGACACGGTTGAGCGTGAAATCATTTCAAATACGGAAATATTAAATTATATATGTGAATCAAGAAAATCAAGAAGTCTTATTTTAAAGGTTTCGCATCACGGATCCAAATATTCCACATGTGAGGAATTTGTGAGCGTTTTGCGACCGGACACGGCTGTGATTTCGTGCGCATACATAAATTCATATGGGCATCCGGGACAAAGGG
>CAVJHK010000033.1:0-19415 GCA_963649295.1 Lachnospiraceae bacterium
ACGATATGTTATACACTTTATAATTTGCTTGTTCGTGAAAAATACAAAGATATTGAATCGGGGCAGGATGAATTTGAAGAATAATTAAATCGATATTCATAAAAAATGCTGGTCGTTTTTACGATCGGCAATTTTTATACGGGAAAGATAAGGGGAGTTATAATGCTTACGCTTAATACGGAACAACAGCTTGCGGCTCATCATGACAAGGGTCCGCTTCTTATACTTGCGGGGGCCGGAAGCGGAAAAACGAGAGTTTTGACGGAACGTATCGGATGGCTCATAAGGGAACGAAACGTTTCTCCGTACCAAATTCTTGCCATTACGTTTACCAACAAAGCCGCAAAGGAAATGAAGGAAAGAGTAATGAGTACGGTTGGGGAAGGCGGAGAATATATTTGGGTATCCACATTCCACTCGACCTGTGTAAAGATCTTGAGACGCTTTTGTGAATATATAGGTTACGAAAGAAGCTTTACAATATACGATTCGGACGATCAGAAATCGCTCATGAAAAGTATTTTGAAGCAGCAAAACATTGATCCGAAGCAGTTAAAGGAAAAAGCGGTTTTAAATGCGATTTCTCATGCAAAGGATGAGCTTATAGATCCTACAGAATATGCCAAAACGGCTTATGATTATACGGAAAAAAAGATTGCTCTTTTGTATGCCGAATACGAAAAACAGTTAAAACAAAGCAATGCCTTTGATTTTGACGATCTGATTTGCAAAACCGTTGAACTTTTTAAAACAAATCCCGACGTACTTAAATATTACCAAAACAGATTCTGCTATATTATGGTTGACGAGTACCAGGACACAAATACGGCTCAATTTGAGCTTATAAAACTTTTGGCATATCATATAAACGAAGAAGGGATAGCTGAAAGAAACATTTGCGTTGTGGGTGATGACGATCAGTCGATTTACAAATTTCGTGGTGCAAATATCAAAAATATCATAAATTTTGATGCAGTCTACAAAGACGCGCGTGTCATAAAGCTTGAACAGAATTATCGTTCGACGCCCGAAATTTTGGCTGTCGCAAACGAGGTTATAAAGAATAACAGACAAAGAAAAGAAAAAAGGCTTTGGACTTCAAATCCGTCCGGCAAAAATGTACATTATAATATGTATGAAGACGAAGGCGCGGAAGCGGATGCGGCTACAAGAAAAATTAAAGAAATAATGAGCTCGGGAAATGCCGAATATAAGGATTTTGCCGTTCTTTACAGAACAAATGCGCAGTCTTTGTCTTTTGAAAAAGCAATGAGAAGCGCGGACATAAAAGCCAAAACGATAGGCACGGTAAGCTTCTTTGAAAGGCGTGAAATAAAAGACGTAATCGCATATCTTAAAACAATAGACAACGCAAAAGACGATATTGCGACAAAGCGAATTTTGAATGTGCCGAGACGCGGAATCGGAACCACAACGATAGAAAAGATTTCCGCTTATTCGGCAAACAACGAAATTTCGTTCTACGAAGGTCTTGCACGAGCGGATTTTATTCCGGGCGCCGAGCGCGCGGGTGTTAAAATAAAATCCTTTGTTGCTTTGATAGAAAGCCTGAGACACGAAAAGGAGCATACGGGTATTCTCATAAAAAATCTCATAAAGAGAATTCTTGAAGAAACGGGATACAAGGAATATTTAAAAGAAGACGATCCTGAAACGGCGGACGAAAGAGTCCAGAATATCGAAGCACTTGTTTCTTATGCCGATAAATATGAAACAGAAGAAGACATGGCGGATCTTACCGGATTTTTGGAATATTGCGGACTTAATTCCGAAGAAGCGGCGTCGGGTGAAGAAGAGGACACAAAAAATTATGTTTCGCTTATGACTCTTCACAATGCCAAGGGACTTGAATTCCCTTATGTTTTTTTGGTGGGAATGGAAGAAGGATTGTTTCCGAGTTCAATGTCTGTTTATGCGATTGACTCGGAAGAAGAAATAGAAGAAGAAAGGCGCCTTTGTTATGTAGGAATAACAAGAGCGAAAAAGGAACTTTTTATGTCATCCGCAAGGACACGCCGTCTTTACGGAGAATCACAATATAATAAACAGTCAAGGTTTATTGAGGAGATACCGAGATATATGCTCGATATCGGAGCATATAAGTCAAACAATTTTGGGAGGAGAAGAGATATGGATAACGAAATCAAAAAAGCGGCACCCGCTTATACAAAGGCAAACGGAGATGACGGATACAAGCGTCATGACGGAGACGACTTGGCTGTGGAGCCTTATTCGCTTAATTACAGTAAGATTATAAATCAATCGGCCGGTGATTCAAATCTTGATTATGCGGAAGGTGATACGGTAAAGCATATCAAGTTCGGTAAAGGAAAGGTTCAGTCGATTGTGAAGACCGGCAAGGATTATGAAGTTACCGTTGAATTTGAAAAATTCGGTATAAAGAAGATGCTTTCGCAATTTGCACATCTAAAAAAAGCAGATTGATTGTTTGATATTACTTAAGGAAATTTATCATACAAAAAAGCGGAGTGAAAAATCACTCCGCTTTTTTATTTTTTAATTGTTTTTAATTGCTTTTAATTGCTTCCTCAGATTCTTTTGAGTGGTCGTAAGGAGGCTCGGGTAGTCTTGAAAATGTCATATCGTATCCGTCGTTTCCGTAATTTAAGGAACGGTTTACACGGCTGATCGTTGCCGTTGAAGCACCTGTTTCTTCGGCAATTTCAAGATATGTCTTTTTGGCACGCAGCATCGATGCAACTTCAAAACGTTGGGAAAATGAAAGAATTTCGTTTACGGTGCATATGTCTTCAAAGAATTTGTAACATTCTTCGCGATTATTGAGACTTAAAACAGCGTCAAAGAAATAATCTACGGCGGGTGTTTTGAGATTGATGCTCATTTTTTGATATCCTCCTTAAAGGAAAAATAATTTAACGCTTTTGTATTTTAACACTTTGAAATGCTAAAGTAAATAGCTGATTTTTTTAATTTAAATTTTATTGAAAAAAAATTAATATTAGCACTTGACAAAAGAGAGTGCTAATGGTATCTTGTATTCATGATTTAGCACTCTTGCTATTTGAGTGCTAACAATCAAAAAAATGTACAATTGCGGAAAGGAAGTGGAAAGGTGGAGCTTGATGACAGAAAATGGACGATACTGAAGGCAATAATCAGTAACTATCTTGAAACGGGTGAGCCGGTCGGTTCACGTACAATATCAAAGTTTACTGACCTTAATCTTTCTTCGGCAACGATAAGAAATGAGATGAGTGACCTCGAGGAAATGGGCTATATCACATCTCCCCATACTTCCTCCGGACGTATTCCGACGGACAAGGCTTATAGGCTTTATGTTGACAAGATGATGGAAAGCAAGGATGCCGAAATCAAGGAAGTAAAAACGATTTTCCTTGAAAAAGCGGACAAAATGGAAACTTTGCTCGAACAGGCAACGAAGCTTCTTGCGGCTTGTACAAATTATACGGCGATGGTTACGACGCCGATGCTGAGAAGCAAAAAAATCAAATTTGTGCAGCTTACCGATATTAACGAGAATTCAATCCTTGTGGTTATCCTGATCGAAGGAAACATAGTAAAAAACAAGGTCATCGATATTGATCATCCGATTGACAAGGAAACACTCCTTAAGCTTAACCTTACGCTTAATACCTTTTTGCAGGGGTTAGACCTTGCAGAGATCAATTTGGAAATCATCCAAAACTTAAAAAAACAGTCCGAAGGCATGGATTCAATCGTAAACAATGTTCTTGATGCGGTTGCGGCGGCTCTCGGTGAAGAAGAAAAGATAAAGGTTTATACGAGTGGCGCTACAAATATTTTGAAATATCCGGAGCTTTTTGACGGAAACAGCGCATCAGACATTCTGTATGAGATCGAAGACAAAAAAGAGCTTACGGAACTTATGAAGAAGGATGACGAAAAAGACGGAATCCAGGTTTACATAGGCGATGAGGTTACGGTTGATTCGATGAAGGACTGTTCGGTTGTTACGGCAACATATGAGCTTGCGGACGGAATGTACGGAAAATTCGGAATCGTGGGACCCAAAAGAATGGACTATGAAAAGGTCGTTTCGGCGCTTACCACGATAAGAAATCAAATTGACGAGCTGATTAAAAAATAGCTGAAAGGAGTGAATGCTTTGAACGATAAAGAAAATACGGAAGAGTTAAAGAAAGAAGCAAAAAACGGTGAAAATACGGAAAATGCTCAGGATTCCGAAAAAGACAATGATTTAAACAATGATCTGAATAAGGATCCGGAAAATACGGAAAAAGAAAGCGCGGATTCTTCCGAAAATTCCGAAGAAAATACGGAAAATAAGGAGGAGGACAAAAAAGATAAGGCAAAGGAAAGCAAATCTTTCTTTTCCAAGAAAAACAAGAAAGATCCGAAGGACGAAAAGATAGAAGAGCTTACTGATCGTGTGACAAGGCAAATGGCCGAGTTTGATAACTTCAGAAAGCGAACCGAAAAAGAAAAGGCAATGATGTTTGATCTCGGAGCCAAAGCGATTATCGAAAAAATACTTCCGGTAATCGATAATTTTGAAAGAGGCTTTAAGGGACTTACGGAAGAAGAAATGCAGCAGCCTTTTGTTGCCGGAATGGATAAGATTTATAAGCAGATGATGACCGGGCTCACAGATGCGGGTCTAAAAGAAATAGATGCATTAAATCAGGAATTTAACCCCGATTTTCACAATGCCGTGATGCATGTGGATGACGAAAACGAAAAAGAAAATACTGTGGTTGAAGTTTTCCAAAAGGGTTATTTTTATAAAGATACGGTAGTAAGACATTCAATGGTTAAAGTAGCCAATTAATTAACAGGAGGATAAAAATATGAGCAAGATTATAGGTATTGACCTTGGTACAACAAATTCATGCGTAGCAGTTATGGAAGGCGGAAAGCCGGTAGTTATAACAAACCCCGACGGTAACAGAACGACACCCTCGGTTGTCGCATTCACAAAGACAGGTGAGAGACTTGTCGGTGATGCCGCACGCCGTCAGGCGGTTACAAACTCGGAGAAGACAATTTCTTCAATTAAGAGACATATGGGCTCCGATTACAGAGTTGCAATTGATGACAAAAAATATACACCTCAGGAAATCTCCGCAATGATTCTTCAAAAGATGAAAGCTGATGCCGAAAGCTATCTCGGTGAAAAGGTTACGGAAGCGGTAATTACGGTTCCCGCATATTTTAACGATGCACAGCGTCAGGCAACAAAGGATGCAGGCAAGATTGCAGGACTTGATGTTAAGAGAATTATCAACGAACCCACAGCAGCAGCACTTGCATACGGACTTGATAACGAAAAAGAACAAAAGATAATGGTTTATGACCTTGGCGGCGGTACGTTCGATGTTTCTATCATCGATATCGGCGACGGCGTTATCGAAGTTCTTGCAACTGCCGGCAACAACAGACTCGGCGGCGATGACTTTGATGACAGAGTTATGAGATATTTGATGGATGAATTTAAGAAGTCGGACGGAATCGATCTTTCCGGCGATAAGATGGCGGTTCAGAGAATTAAGGAAGCCGCAGAAAAGGCAAAGAAGGAACTTTCGACGCAGACGCAGACAAATATTAACCTTCCTTTCATTACGGCAACACAGGACGGACCCAAGCACCTTGACATAACACTTACAAGAGCTAAGTTTGATGAACTTACAAGAGACCTTGTTGAAGCAACAAGAGGACCTGTTCAGACAGCACTTAACGATGCCGGACTTCGTGCGTCGGATCTCGGCAAGGTACTTCTTGTCGGCGGTTCAACAAGAATCCCTGCAGTTCAGGAACTTGTTCGTCAGATGACGGGTCAGGAACCTTCAAAGACACTCAATCCCGATGAATGCGTTGCAATCGGTGCATCGATTCAGGGCGGTAAGCTTGCGGGCGATGAAGGTGCGGGCAGCATTCTTCTTCTTGATGTTACACCTCTTACGCTTTCAATCGAAACGCTTGGCGGTGTTGCAACACATCTTATCGAGAAGAATACAACGATTCCCACAAAGAAGAGCCAGGTATTCTCAACCGCAGCAGACGGGCAGACAGCCGTTGATATCAATATCGTACAGGGCGAAAGACAGTTCGCAAAGGACAATAAGTCGCTCGGCATGTTCAGACTTGACGGCATCCCGGCAGCTCCGAGAGGAGTACCGCAGATTGAAGTTACGTTTGATATCGATGCAAACGGTATCGTAAACGTATCTGCAAAGGATCTTGGCACAGGCAAGGAACAGCATATTACAATCACATCCGGCACAAACCTTTCGGATGCCGAAATTGAGAAGGCCGTTAAGGAAGCGGCTCAATATGAAGCGGAAGACAAGAGAAGAAAGGATGCCGTTGATACAAAGAACGAGTGTGATTCGTTTGTATTCCAGACAGAAAAGACACTTAACGATGTAGGCGACAAGCTTTCGGAATCCGAAAAGGAAACGGTAAAGCGTGACCTTGAAAACCTTAAGGATCTTGTAAACAAGGCTAATCCCGAGGTTATGACCCAAAACGAAGTGAATGACTTAAAGGCTGCAAAGGAAAAGCTTATGCAGTCCGCACAGACACTTTTTGCAAAGCTTTATGAGCAGAATCAGGGTGCTACGGGTGCAGGCAATATGGGCGGTGAAACTTATACACAGAATGCCGACTATACACAGAATGCCGGAAACAATGCAAAGAATGATGACGTTGTTGACGGTGATTTCAGAGAAGTTTAATTTAATGAATGTATTATAACAAATCCTTGCGGGGCGTCTTTAGACGCCCCTATGGGTTTTATATGATTGCGGTAATGTAAAGCATACAGCAATCCGCAAATCATTATTTTTTTTACAAGAGGAACATATATGGCAGAAACAAAACGCGACTATTATGAAGTGCTTGGTGTTACAAAAAATGCCACGCAGGATGAAATAAAAAAAGCATACAGAGTGCTTGCAAAAAAGTATCATCCGGATATGAATCCGGGTGATGCAAATGCGGAAGCCAAGTTTAAGGAGGCCTCCGAGGCTTATGCTGTGCTCTCTGATGAAGAAAAGAGACAGAAATACGATCAGTTCGGACATGCCGCGTTTGAAAACGGAGGCGGCGGTGCCGGAGGATTTGATTTCTCGAATATGGGAGATATTTTCTCGGGCTTCGGCGATATTTTTGGTGATATTTTCGGAATGGGCGGCGGAAGTTCAAGAAGAAGCAGTTATTCCGGACCGCAAAAGGGCGCTGATTTAAGAGTAGGAATTACGATTACCTTTGATGAGGCTGTTTTCGGCACAAAGAAGGAACTTAACATAAATGTAAAAGATACATGTACGGAATGCAACGGTACGGGAGCAAGGCGCGGAACCGCACCCGAAACATGCCCCAAATGTAACGGTAAGGGACAGGTTGTTTTCCAGCGTCAGTCACTTTTTGGCATTACACAAAGTGTTCAGGCGTGTCCTCAATGCCGGGGAACAGGTAAGATTATAAAAGATAAGTGCCCGGCATGCTACGGCGAAGGATATATTTCGAAAAAGAAAACCATGGAAGTGTCGATCCCCGCAGGTATCGACAACGGACAGATGGTTAGAATGTCGGGACTCGGTGAGCCGGGCGTTAACGGCGGCCCAAAAGGCGATGTGCTCGTTGAAGTAAGAGTCAAGGATCATCCGATTTTTCAAAGAGACGGCATGGATCTTTATGCAAATGTGCCTCTTCCGTTTACAAAAGCAGCTCTCGGCGGAGAAATAAAAATAAATACAATTTACGGCGACGTAATGTATACGGTGGCTCCGGGAACACAAACGGACACAAGAGTGAGATTACGCGGCAAGGGCGTTCCGTCGGTCAGAAACAATGACTCTAAGGGTGATCTTTATATTACACTAATTGTGCAAGTTCCGACAAAGCTTACAAAAGAGCAAAAGGAGCTTCTTGAAGCATATGAACGTACGTTCGGAGACGACGGATCGGACATCGGAAGCAGCAGAAAACGTAAGAGATTTTAATAATATCGGACTTTTGGGGGTTATTCCCCTAAAGTCCTTTTTTGGATTTTTGTTTTCTTTTTAATCATTAAAAAAAATCAGAATGTACAGAAAAAGGAATCGGAATGTACAGATTTTATGTTGACGAAAATAAGCATATGGCAAATCGGTTTGTGGTTACGGGCGAGGATGTGAATCATATCAAAAATGTTTTGCGTCTGAAAATCCGTGACAATATTATTTTGTGCAATACGTGCGGAACGGATTATATATGTGAAATAGCCGAATTTACGGACAATAAGGAATGCATTTGCAATATTTTGAGGGAAGAAAAAACTTTAACAGAGCTTCCCGTAAAAATAATTTTGTACCAGGGAATTCCCAAAAAAGATAAATTTGAGCTTATAGTTCAAAAATGTACGGAGCTTGGTATATCGGAAATTGTTCCCGTTAAAATGAAGCGTTCTGTCGCAAAAATTGAAGACGAAAAATCGGAAGCAAAAAAGGCTTTGAGGTGGTCGGAAATCGCAAGAGCGGCCGCAATGCAGTCGGGACGCGGGATTATTCCGAAAATCGGAAGGGCGTTAAGCCTTAATGATGCGGTAAAAAGAGCAAAAGAAGAATCGGAATTTATTGCCGTGCCCTATGAAAATGCAAATGGCATGAAAAGCCTAAAGGAATTTACGGATAATATAAAAAAACGGATTTTAAACGATAAGGAAAATATTCCGGTTGTGTCGGTTTTTATAGGTCCCGAGGGCGGCTTTGAGACAAGTGAAATTGAATTTTTGAAGGAAGCAAACGGAAAAATGGTTTCGCTAGGGAAAAGAATTTTAAGAACCGAAACAGCGGGATTTGTAATATCATCAATAATTATGTATGAATTGGAGTGCATGAATGACAGCATATCTTGACAATGCGGCAACAACTGTTGTTTCCGATGAAGTTTTAAAAAAAATAAAAACGGTTTATCTTGACGATTTCGGAAATCCGTCGTCAAGGCATCATATGGGTGTCGAGGCCGAAAAATATATAAAGGAATCAAAAGATATAATCGCAAAAATTTTAAAGTGTACTGAAAGCGAAATCGTGTTTACGTCTGGCGGAACGGAGTCAAATAACCTGGCATTAATCGGAACTGCGCTTGCAAACAAAAGAAACGGAAATCATATCATAACAACAAAAATGGAGCATGCATCCGTATATAATCCTATACTTTTTTTACAAAATATGGGCTTTGACGTGACATTCATAAATGTTGACAAACAGGGCCATGTTGATACGGAAATGCTTAAAAATGCAATAAGACCGGACACGATAATTGTTTCTGTTATGTATGTTAACAACGAAATCGGAAGCATAAACAATATTTCGGAAATTTCAAAGATTGTAAAAAAAATAAATCCGAAGACGATTTTTCATGTTGATGCAATTCAGGCCTTTGGGAAGATTTCTGTTGTGCCGAAAAATGAAGGAATCGATTTGCTTTCTGTTTCCGGACACAAAATTCATGCTCCAAAGGGAAGCGGATTTTTGTATATAAAAAAGGGAACGAAAATTCAGCCGATTATTTACGGCGGCGGTCAGGAAAAAGGAATGAGGTCGGGTACGGAAAATGTGCCCGCAATTTCGGGGCTTGGGTGTGCCGCAAAAGAAATGTACGATAATCTCGAAGACAACAGAAAACACCTTTATGAATTAAAGGAAAGACTTGTTTTCGGGCTTCTTAAAAACGATGACGTATATATTCATACAATCGGCGGAAACGATGCGGACGAAAACGAAATTCGCGAAAATATATATAAAACGGCACCGCATATTGTAAGCTGCGGTTTTGGAGGAATCGAAAAAGCGGAATCTTTTTTGAATGCGCTTTCGGATAGAGAAGTTTATGTGTCGTCGGGTTCGGCATGTTCGTCGAATCATCCGGATATTTCGGGCACTTTAAGCGCAATAGGAACGGACAAAAAGTATTTGCAGTCGACCTTACGATTCAGCTTTTCAAAGTATACGACTGCGGAAGAAATAGATTATGCGCTGCTTTGTATTAAGGAAATTCTTCCTCTTATGAGAAAATACAGGAGGCATTAGTATATGGAGTATGAAAATTACATTTTTGACCTCTACGGAACGCTTGCGGACATAAATACAAACGAAGAAAAGCCCGGGCTTTGGAAAAAGCTTGCGGAAATTTATTCGAGCTATGGTGCATACTATTCCGGAGCGGAATTAAAAAGAAAATATAAGGAGCTTATTTTTAAAGACACGGAAAAACATAAAAATATCGAGTATTACGAGCCCGATATTCTTAAGATATTTGATGGCCTTTTTAAAGAAAAAAATTTGAAGGCGACAAGGGAACTTGTATATCATACGGCGGTAACTTTCCGAGTGCTTTCAAGAAAATACATAAAGCTTTATCCGGGGGTAAAAGAATTACTTGAAATTCTTAAAGAGAAAAACAAAAAAATTTATTTACTCACTAATGCGCAGGCGGCTTTTACGATCCCTGAAATTAAGTCCCTCGGAATCTTTGATTATTTTGATGCGATATTTATCTCGTCGGAAGAGGGGGTTAAAAAACCGAGTCAAAATTTTGTGAAACGTCTTACAGACACTTGTTCACTTGATTTAAAAAAGACGATTATGATCGGTAATGATGAAACAAGTGATATCATGACCGCAATAGGTGCGGGGATGGATTCGCTTTATATTCATTCAAATATTTCACCGAGAGATTACGGAAAAATTAACCCGACATATAAAATTTTGGACGGAGACGTTACAAAAATTAAAGAACTCATTCTTTGACCTGATTTTATATGAGCAGGCAACAAATCGGATTGCGGATATTCTTGACATAAAGCGGTCGGAAAATTATCAAAAAGCCGCAAAAAACTTTATATAAAGATAATTTGTATATTGCGAAACATAAGAGTAAAATTCATAAAAAATGTTTAAGTGAGGTATTTCTATGTATTCATGCAGATGGTGCGGAAAAATTCTTGTTGAAGCAAAAAGAGAAGAGGAAGCAATATGCGGTCCATGCCGTGTAAAGGAAGCGGAAACTCTTAAAAAACTTGCAATTGCAATGAGCAAAAATCCGGGCATGAATGCCATGGAACTTTCGAAAGCATCGGGGATACCGCTTTCAAGAGTAAGCTATTTTATAAATACAGGGAAAATCAGAAAAAAGTAGAGGAGCAAATATGGTAAAAATACTTAATAAAAGCATCCGCGAATATAAAAAGCAAACGATACTTACTCCGCTTTTTATGTGCGGTGAGGTAAGCATGGAAACGCTGCTTCCGCTTATTATGGCAAAGCTCATAGACGCTTTGGAAGCAAATCATTTTAACAATGTCTTAATATACGGCGGCGTGCTTATCGTAATTGCTTTAATGAGCCTTTTTTTCGGAACAATGTCCGCAAGAATGGCTGCAACGGCAAGCTGCGGCTTTGCAAAAAATTTGAGACACGATCTTTTTCACAGGGTTGTTGATTTTTCGTTTTCGGATATCGACAAATTCAGTCCTTCTTCACTTGTAACAAGACTTACCACAGACGTAACAAACATTCAGAACGCGTTTTCGATGCTTATCAGAATGGCGGTAAGAGTACCTCTTACATTCCTTTTTTCGATAATCAACGGATGCAGAATCAACTGGAAGCTCACAATGATATTTGTTGTGATTGTTCCGCCTCTCGCATGCGTTATTCTTCTTATTATGTCTTCGGTCCATGAAATATTTAAGAGAATATTCAAAAAATACGATGCCCTCAACAATTCCGTTCAGGAAAACGTTTCCGCAATTCGTGTTGTAAAGGGTTTTGTGAGAGAAGACTACGAAATAAAGAAGTTTAATGAGCGTTCAAAGGAGGTTTGCGATGACTTTACGTTTGCCGAAAAGAGACTTGCGCTTTTTAGCCCCGTAATGAGCTTCTGTATCGATCTTGGTATGCTTGTGCTTTGTTATTTCGGTACAAAGGTAATTATCACAACATCAAAAAATCCTGTTCCCGATCTTACAACGGGTGAACTTTCTTCGCTTACCGCATACGGTGTGCAAATATTGTCAGCTCTCATGATGCTTGGGTTTGCATTCATCATGATTACGATGGCGGGCGAATCGGGAAACCGTATTGCGGAAGTATTGACCTATGAGCCTACGCTTACAGGAAATGAAGAAGGCGAAAAGGTAGTAAAAAACGGCAATATCAAATTTGAAAACGTTTCGTTCAAATACAGCGAAGACGCCAAAAGATATTCTCTTGAAAATATCAATCTTGACATAAAGTCGGGTGAAACCGTAGGAATAATCGGCGGCACAGGTTCTTCAAAGACAACTCTTATTCAGCTCGTATCGCGTCTTTATGATACGACATGCGGACGTGTGCTTGTGGGCGGAAAAGACGTCAGGGAATATAATTTAAAAGCACTTCGCGATCAGGTTGCGGTTGTATTGCAAAAAAATATTCTTTTTGCGGGCACAATCAAAGAAAACATGAGATGGGGCAACAAAAATGCCACCGATGAGGAAATCGTTGAGGCATGCAAGGCGGCTTGTGCCGATGAATTTGTTTTGGCAATGCCTGATAAGTATGACACATATATAGAGCAGGGCGGCACAAACGTTTCGGGCGGTCAGAAGCAGCGTCTTTGCATCGCGAGAGCACTTCTCAAAAAGCCCAAAATCCTTATCATGGACGATTCTACATCGGCAGTCGACACAAAGACGGACGCTTTGATCAGAAAGAGCTTTAAGGAACAGATCCCGGGAACAACAAAGATTATTATTGCACAGCGTGTGTCGTCGGTTGAAGATGCCGACAAAATAATCGTGCTTGACGGCGGTAAAATAGTTGAACAGGGCACAAGTGCCGAGCTTATTGCGGCAAACGGCATTTATGCCGAGATTTACAATACTCAGACGAAAGGAAAGGAGGAATAATTATGCCGGGACCAAGAAGAATGGGACCTCGTCCCAAGGTTAAAAAAGGGACTTTTAAAAGACTCATGAAGACCGTATTCGGATATTACGGCGCTCAACTTGTTGTTGTAATGATTTGCCTCCTCGTTTCGTCGGTTTCGTCAATTGCGATGAGCGTATTTATGCAAAAGCTTATCGACGACTGCATTACGCCGGGAATTAAGTCGGGCTGGGATGCGGTTGCTGTGCAAACATTAAAGATAATTCTTATGCTTGCGGGGATTTATTTAATCGGAATAATTTGTAATTTTGCATACAACAGAATTATGGCAGTTGTGACGCAAGGAACTTTAAAGCATCTTCGCGACGATATGTTTGACAAGATGCAGACACTTCCGATAAAGTTTTTTGATACGCATGCTCACGGCGATATAATGAGCACATATACAAACGATACGGATGCGGCAAGACAGGTTATCGGACAAAGCATGCCCAACCTTTTTTCGTCAATCATTTCAATTGTTGCGCTTGTTGCTGTTATGCTTTATTACAGCCTTTGGATGTTTTTGCTTGTTGTCGTGGCTCTTATAATAATTGCCTTTGCGGGCAAGCACTTCGGCGGAAAATCCGGTGAATACATGGTGGGCCGTCAAAAGTCGCTTGCGGCGGAAGAGGGCTATATCGAAGAAATGATGACCGGCCTCAAGGTTGTAAAGGTGTTTACCCACGAGGAAGAGTCAAAGAAGGATTTTGATCGTCTTAACGAAAAGCTTTATGAGGATTCGTCGCTTGCGGACAAATACGGCAACGTACTCGGACCTATCACAAACAACGTCGGAAATATCTTTTATGTTATTATTGCGATATTTGGTGCAACGCTTGTTTCGTTGGGCGCAAAAAACGTTTGTCTTAAAGGCATTGAGCCCTTGACACTCGGTATTATCGTTACTTTCCTCGGAATGTTCAGACAGCTTTCACAGATGGTAGGACAGATTTCGCAGCAGATAACAACTGTAATGATGGGCGTTGCGGGTGCAGGCAGAATATTCGACATAATTGACGAGGAGCCCGAAAAGGACGAAGGATATTGCGAGCTTGTAAATTGTGAATATGACGAAAAAGGAAATCTCAAAGAAACAGACAAGCATACAAATATCTGGGCTTGGAAGCATCCTCATCAGGATTCGGGAGAAGTTACATATACGCTTTTAAAAGGTGAAATCGAGCTTGAAAATGTTGATTTCGGTTATGTACCCGGAAAGCTTGTGTTAAAGGATGTTTCGCTTCATGCGAAAGCAGGCGAAAAGTTTGCATTTGTCGGTGCGACGGGTGCCGGAAAAACAACGATTACAAACCTTATCAACAGATTTTATGATATTCCCGACGGAAAAATACGTTTTGACGGAATAAATATCAATAAAATCAAAAAGCCGGATTTGAGGCGTTCACTCGGACTTGTTCTTCAGGATGTAAACCTTTTTACGGGAACCGTTATGGACAACATCCGTTACGGAAGACTTGACGCTACGGATGAAGAATGTATTGCCGCGGCAAAGCTTGCAAATGCGGATGACTTTATCACAAGACTTCCCGAAGGCTATAATACAATGCTTACGGGTAACGGCGCATCTCTTTCGCAGGGACAGAGACAATTGCTTTCGATCGCGCGTGCGGCTGTCGCAAATACTCCCGCAATGATTCTTGACGAAGCAACAAGCTCAATAGATACACGTACGGAAGCACTTGTACAGGACGGTATGGACAAGCTAATGGAGGGCAGAACGGTATTCGTAATTGCTCACAGACTTTCAACCGTCAGAAACTCAAATTCGATAATTGTCCTTGATCACGGTCAGATTATCGAAAGAGGCTCACACGAAGAACTGCTTGAGAAAAAGGGAGTTTATTATCAGCTTTATACGGGCGCGTTTGAAATGGAATAGAAAATTCTGTTTGATTTTCTGTATGAGCCGGGACTGACACCCACATACTTTTTAAATAAATAAGAAAAGTAGCTTTGTGTTGCAAAATCAAGATAGTTGCTTATTTCTCCGAGCGAATAATCGGAATATGAAAGCATATTTTTGGCTTTTTCGATTAAGACGTGATTTCTGTAATCGGTAAGCGTTTCACCCGTTTCTTTGTGAAAAAGAGCGGAAAGATATTTGGGCGTTAAATTTACGGAAAGTGCGAGAGCGTTTAAATCAATCGCGACGGTTTTTCCGTGACAAATCGAATCAATTACATGCTTAACGGCGGGCGAGTAAAAATCGCCCGTTTTTTTTGTTTCGTGAACTCTGAGCGTAAACTCCGTTGCCATTTGTTCGTTAAGAGAAACAAGGGATTCGACGGATGTGCATTTTTCCATTTTCCGTATATAAATGTCACTTAACGAAAATGCGGTTTCTTCGTCAAGTCCGCCTTCAATTGCATAACGTGTCACAAGCGTTGTATTGGATATGCTTGCGTAAAACAATAATTTTAATTCTGATTTTGAGTCGGTCATTTTTCCGTATACGGTTTCGGGAAGCGAATAATAGGCGGATTCAAGAGCGGCAATGTCGCCTTTTGAAACACAGCTTAAGACAGCTTTTTCTTCCGCATAGGATGTGTGAAAAAGCGAGTTTTCGGAATTAACCAAAAGTTCTTTTGTAAGTAGGGTATCGATTTCATGCTTTTTTTTATGCATATTTTTGCTCCTCGTATTTGGACCGGATTTAAAAAAATAAAATTTATGTAAAAATCAATCACGAAATTTTGATAAAAATCACGATAAAACAATATAATTATATCATAATCGAATGTAAAATAATACAAGATTAAAAAATAACAAAAAACAACAAAAAACAATAAAAATAACAAAAACAACAAAAAACAACACGGAGACCTGCATGGACATTGAAAATACAATAAAAAACCTTACGACTGATGAAAAAATACGCTTGCTTGGCGGCGAGGGCGACTGGCATACGTATTCGTGCAACGGAAAAATTCCTGTTGTTATGATGACCGATGGACCGCACGGAATAAGAAAGCTTGAAAAAGAAAAGATTGGTGATATTGAAACAAGTCTTCCCGCAACATGTTTTCCGACCGCATCCGCGGCTGCCTGCTGCTGGGACCCCGAAATTTTAAAAAAAATGGGAGAGGCGATAGCTCGCGAAGCAAAAAAATATAAAGTATCGATGGTGCTCGGATGCGGTATAAATATAAAGCGTTCGCCGCTTTGTGGGAGGAATTTTGAATATTTGAGTGAAGATCCTTTTCTTACGGGGAGGCTTGCAAAAAGCTATATTGACGGAGTTGAGTCTATGGGTATAGGTACGTCTTTAAAGCATTTTGCTCTTAATTCACAGGAAACGAGACGGATGACCTCCGACAGCATGGCGGATGAGCGTACAATGCGTGAAATTTATCTCTCGGCCTTTGAATATGTGGTAAAAAATGCTTATCCTGCGTCCGTTATGGCATCCTACAACAGGATAAACGGAGAATTCGGTGCAAGAAACAAGTATCTATTGACGGATATTCTGAGGGATGAATGGGGATATAAAGGCGCCGTGATTTCGGACTGGGGAGCCGTAAACAATGTGTCAAAATGCTTTAAATCGGGACTTACGCTTGAAATGCCGGATCCACGCGGATTTCATACGGATATTTTAAAAAAAGCTTACGAAAAGGGAGAAATAACGGACAAAGAGCTTGATTCATGGGCAAAAAACGTTCTTTGCAAAATAGTGAGTCTTTATGAAAATGTTGAAGAAAATTATAATGTGGATTTTGACTCACAAAATGAAATTGCACGTGAAATTTCACGTGAAAGCGCGGTTCTTTTGAAAAATACGGGATTGCTTCCGATTTCTCATGAGAAAAATATAATAATTGTCGGAGACCTGGCAAAAAACATGCGTTTTCAGGGCGGCGGAAGCAGTCATATAAACGCTTTCAAAACAAAGAATGCGATTGATTCGATCAAAGAAAAAGGATATTTCGTAAAATATGTTAAAGGCTATGACAATAACCGTACAAAGATAAGTAATAAAGAAATTTCCGATACGATTTCCGAAATCAAAAAGGAATTTGACAAAGAACATACCGTTATTTTGTACTTTATCGGACTTACCGATAAATTTGAAGGCGAAGGATATGACAGAACAACACTTGATATACCTGAAAATGAGTTTGTGCTTCTTAAAAACATTTCAAATGAATTTGGGAGTGAAAATATCGCATGCATAAGCTTCGGCGGTGCTCCCATGGATTTTTCGTTTGACGAATATTCGGGAAGTGTTCTTCATATGTATCTCGGAGGTCAGGCTGTGGGCGAGTCAATTGCCGATTTAATTGCAGGGCATATAAATCCATCGGGAAAGCTTGCGGAAACGATACCTTACAGGCTATGTGACACTCCGGCTTGCAGATATTTTGGCCGTGATACGGACAACGTCGAATACAGAGAAGCAATATTTGTCGGATACAGGTATTATGAAACATATGATGTACCGGTTAAGTATCCTTTCGGATACGGACTTTCATATACCGAATTTAAATATTACGATTTGGAAGTCGGGCAAGAATACAAAAACGGAAAACTACCCGTTAAATTTAAAATAAAAAATGTGGGATCTGTTCCCGGAGCGGAAATTGCGGAAGTCTATGTGCGTCCGAAGGAAATAAACTTTATCAGAAGCAAAATCGAATTAAAAGGCTTTAAAAAGGTATACTTAAAGCCCGGAGAATCAAAGGAAATAGAGATAGAACTTGACGAAAGAAGTTTTTCTGTTTTTGATATTTCAAAAAATCGTTTTTCCGTTATTGAGGGAACATATGATATATGTGTCGGTGCATCGGTTAAAGACATAAGGCTAAAAAAAGCGATATCGGTGAGCGGTGAAAAATATGAAATAAATGAGCGTGAACTTTATCCGGGTTACTTTAAGCCGCAGCCGCACGGCATAGATATTGATTTTAATGAGTGGAAAAAGCTTTATGGGAAAGAGATTTATGTTAAAAAGAAAAAACGCGGTGAATTTACCGTGTATGATTCATATAAGGATGTCGTTAAAATGTCTTTGGTTGGAAAAATCGTAGACGGAATTGTAAATGTGGGACTTAATGTTATGCTAAAAGGAAAACAAAAGGATGATCCCGTATACTTAATGGTAAAAAAAGGCGTTGAGGAAGGATGTCTTGAAGGGCTTATTTCCACAAGCGGCGGACTTGCCACGGCAAAGCTTATCGATATTTTGGTCTTACATGCAAACAGGAAATACATGAAAGGTTTTTTGAGACTTTTTCATAAGTAGGAGGAGGTAAATATAATGGAAGAAAAGAAGCTCGACAAACGCACAAAATGGAGCTATTGCGTCGGTGCAACGGGGCGAGACATGGCATATGCTCTTGTTTCCATGTTTTTGCTCACATACATTCAATATACAATGAAATTGTCGGTCGCGCAATATGCCGTAATATCCGCAATAATGGTTGTATGTCTGTTGTGGGATGCGATAAACGATCCGATGATGGGAATTATTATTGAAAATACGCATTTTAAGTCCGGTAAGTTTAAGCCATGGATTTTGCTCGGTGTAATATTAAATTCGATTGTCATAATCTGCTTATTTACGGTAAGGCCCGAAGGCTGGGGCTTTGTAGCTTTTTTTGGAGTGGGATATCTTCTTTGGGGAATGACTTATACGATGAATGACATTGCATATTGGGGAATGCTTCCGAGTCTTACGTCCGACCCAAAAGAAAGAAACTGGCTTGTTACGGTGCAGGGGATTTTTATATGTATCGGACAATTTTCCGTTGCGGGACTATTGCCGGATATGGTTGCAGGAAATGCGATAACGGCATACAGAATCGCTGCGATTGTGATTGCGTCATGCTTTATTTTCTTTCAGCTTATTACGCTTTTTGGCGTGAAAGAGCGTGAGCGTACGGAAAATAAGCGTACCTGATGTTTATGAGTGTCGGCTATATTTTACCGAAGAATACCATATTATTCAACTTTATCGGATTTATTATTTTCTTTTCGCAAGGCGTTTTTAATATGACAATGATTGTCATGCTCAACAATACGATTGAATATGATGAAGTAAGATTTAACGAGCGTCATGACAGCATTATATCGGCGGTGAGATCTTTTTCTGCCAAGCTTGCGAGTGCGGTTGACCAGGCGGTTGTGGCACTTATTCTCATAATCAGCAATATTTATGCGATAAGTCAAAATATATCGGGGCTCGAAATCAAAGCGGGAACGGGAGAATTGTCATCGAAAGAAGTAATAATGGCGGCGGACGATTATATAAGTCTTGCAACGTCCGAGCAGAGATTTCTTTTGAGACTCGGAATAGTGCTTGTTCCGATTGTTACGATAGGCGCGGCATATATTTTGATCAGGAAAAAATATATTATCGACGAAAAAAAATATAAAGAATTGGTTGACGAAATAAATTTAAGACAGTGATTACTGCTATATATACATATATAA
>CAVJHK010000034.1:0-19046 GCA_963649295.1 Lachnospiraceae bacterium
GTTTCTCCGGTACACCCGAAAGACCCAGACTTGCTGTATTCAGAAGCAACAAGCACATGTATGCACAGGTAATTGATGATGTTAACGGCAATACACTTTGCGCAGCATCAACCGTTGAAAAGGATGTTCAAAAAGAACTTGAGCAAACGGACGATGTAGCCGCAGCAGCTTACTTAGGAACAATAATCGCAAAGCGTGCTCTTGATAAGAATATTACAGAAGTATGCTTTGACCGTGGCGGATTTTTGTACCAGGGCAAGATTAAGGCACTCGCAGACGCAGCAAGAGAAGCAGGACTTAAGTTCTAAGTAGGAGGAAAAACGATGAGAGAAAACATTGATAACACCGCTAAGTCGGAGTTGGAAGATAAGGTAGTCGATATCAAGCGTGTATCCAAGACCGTTAAGGGTGGTCGTAAGATGAGATTCGCTGCCCTCGTTGTTGTGGGCGACAAAAAAGGCCGTGTGGGCGTAGGTCTCGGCAAGGCTGCTGAAGTTCCCGAGGCAATCCGCAAGGCAAAGGAAGCAGCTACAAAGAAATTAATCACGGTTCCGATGAACGATCTCGGAAGCACACCTCATGATTTCACCGGCTTCTACGGCTCATCTTCGGTACTTCTTAAGACAAGTCCCGAAGGTACCGGTATCATCGCCGGCGGTCCGGCACGTATTGTACTTGAGCTTGCGGGCTACAAGAACATTCGTACCAAGTCCCTCGGCTCAAACAACAAGCAGAACGTAGTTCTTGCTACGGTTAACGGTTTAAGCCAGCTTAAAACTCCTGAACAGGTTGCGGCTCTTCGCGGCATTTCTGTTGAGCAGTTAGGCTAATAGGAGGAAAAGATAATGGCAGATAAATTAAAAATAACCTTAGTTAAGTCTCCTATCGGAGCAATCCCGAAGCAGAAGCTGACTGTTGAGGCACTCGGACTTCACAAGGTAGGTCAGAGCACAGAACAGCCCAACAACAATGCAACAAAGGGACAGATTCAGAAAGTAAGACATTTGGTTAAGGTAGAAGAAATCTAATACGTAGCAAGGAGGTGTACACGATGAATTTAACAACAATCAGACCTGCAGAGGGTTCGACCAAGTCAGATAATTTCAGAAAAGGTCGCGGCCACGGTTCAGGCAACGGTAAGACGGCAGGATACGGCCACAAGGGTCAGAAGGCTCGTTCGGGCAGACCCAGAGCAGGTTTCGAAGGCGGTCAGAACCCCTTATACAGAAGACTTCCCAAGAGAGGCTTCAATTGCAGAAACACAAAGGATATCGTAGCTTTGAATCTTGATGTTCTCAATCGATTCGAAGATGGAACAGAGGTTACCGTTGATACACTTGTTTGTGCAGGCGTAATTAAAAATCCCAGGGATGGCGTAAAGCTTCTCGGCAACGGTGAGATTACCAAAAAGCTTGACGTTAAATTGAATGCATTCAGCGAGAATGCTATTGTTAAGATTCAGGCTGCAGGTGGAAAAGCTGAGGTGATCTGATGTTCAAAACGTTTGTTAACGCATTTAAGATCAAGGATTTACGTAAAAAGCTTTTATACACATTTATATGTCTCATTATTATCCGAATCGGAAGCCAGCTTCCGGTTCCGGGTATCAACAGAACGCTTTTCAAGGCATTTCTTGAAAATCAGATTCAGGGTGCGGATTTCCTTTCGATGCTGACGGGCGGTTCGTTTGAACAGATGTCCATCTTTGCACTCGGTATCAATCCGTACATCACTTCGTCGATTATTATGCAGCTCCTCACAATAGCTATTCCAAAGCTTGAGGAAATGCAAAAGGACGGAGAAACAGGCAGAAAGAAAATTGCCGAAATTACAAGATATGTCACAATCGGACTTGCCGTATTTGAAGCGATCGCACTCGGAATCGGATTCAACAATTCCGGTTATATCGAGAGCGACAGCGCGGTACTTGCAATAATGGTTATCGTTGTTGCTTTGACCGGCGGCTCGGCATTCCTTATGTGGCTCGGCGAACAGATTACCGAAAAGGGTATCGGAAACGGTATCTCCGTAATCCTTCTTATAAACATTGTTTCGGGATTCCCGGATGATTTTAGCGGACTTGTTGAAACATTTGTTACGGGCAACGGCGTTGCAAAGGGAATTCTTGCGGCAGTAATCATCATAGCGGTAGTAGTGCTTCTGACGGTACTTGTTATTCTTCTTCAGGACGCACAAAGAAAAATTCAGGTTCAATATGCACAGAAGATGCAGGGCAGAAGAATGGTAGGCGGTCAGTCTTCATTCATTCCGTTAAAGGTAAACACCGCAGGTGTTATCCCCGTAATCTTCGCATCGAGCCTTTTACAGACACCTATCATCATAACCTCGCTTTTTAAATCGAGCACAAGCGACACAAACGCTTGGGACATAATACTTATGTATTTGAACCAGAGCTATTGGTGCCGTTTTACAACGGAAGGAATGGCTAAGTACTCAATCGGTCTTATCCTTTATATCTTCCTTCTCATCTTCTTTGCATATTTTTACACGGCTATCACATTTAACCCCGTAGAAGTTGCAAACAATCTTAAGAAGCAGGGCGGCTTCATTCCGGGTATCAGACCGGGCAGACCTACCGTTGATTACCTCACAAAGGTACTTAACTATGTCATCCTTATGGGTGCTGTGGGTCTTGCAATTGTGGCTCTTATTCCGATTATATTTACGGGCGTATTCAACGCAAGCGTAGGCTTCGGCGGAACGTCGATCATAATCGTTGTCGGAGTTATCCTTGAGATTTTGAATCAGGCTGAAACAATGATGAGAGAACGTCATTACAAAGGCTTTTTATCCGAGGACTGATATTTGATAACACACGGGTGGAGTAAAAAAAGCTCCGCCCGTTTTGTCTTTTTATTTCTTTAAGGAGAACAATATGAAGATAATAATGCTTGGAGCACCCGGTGCCGGAAAGGGCACGCAGGCAAAAATGATTGCGGCAAAATATAACATTCCCCATATTTCGACGGGAGACATTTTCCGTGCCAATCTCAAAAACGGTACCGAGCTCGGACTTAAAGCAAAGACCTATATGGATAAGGGCCTGCTTGTGCCGGATGAGCTTACGCTTATGCTTATCATGGACCGCTTTAAGGCGGATGACTGCAAAAACGGATACGTTCTTGACGGATTCCCGCGCACGATTCCGCAGGCGGAGGCACTTACTGAGGCTTTAAAGGAAAATTCGGACGATATTGATTTTGCGATCAATGTCGATGTTCCCGATGAAAATATCGTAAACCGTATGTCGGGAAGACGTGCCTGCTTAAAGTGCGGAGCAACCTATCATATTAAGTACAATGCACCCAAAAAAGAAAACATATGCGATGCCTGCGGCGAAAGTCTTGTGCAGCGTGAAGACGACAAGCCCGAAACGGTTTTGAATAGACTTAATGTTTATCATAAGCAGACACAGCCGTTAATCGAATACTATGATAATGCCGGAAAGCTTAAGAACGTTGACGGAACACAGGATATGAACAAGGTTTTTGCGGATATTACAAATATTCTCGGATAAGTGTATCAAAAAATGGCAGTTACAATCAAAACAGAAAAAGAAATTGAACTTATGAGGGAAGCGGGGCATATTCTGGCGGATGTACACGCAGCGCTTAAGGAATATGTGGTACCCGGCATTTCCACCTATGAAATAGACAGGCGTGCGCACGAACTCATAACAAAACGCGGATGCATACCTTCGTTTCTTAATTTTGAAGGCTATCCCGCCTCGATATGCTGTTCGGTGAACGAGGTGGTTGTGCACGGAATTCCGTCAAAGTCAAAAATACTTAAGTCGGGTGACATCATATCGCTTGACGCGGGCGTAATTTACAAAGGATATCAGTCGGATGCCGCACGCACCTGGTGTGTGGGAGAAGTGACGGGAGATGTAAAAAAACTTGTTGACACAACCCGTGCAAGCTTCTTTGAAGCCCTAAAGGTTTGCCGTGCGGGACATCACTTAAACGAAATCGGTGAAACAATCGAAAATTTTATTACGCCGTACGGGTACGGAATTGTAAGAGATCTTTGCGGACACGGTATCGGAACCGAGATGCACGAGGATCCGCAAATTTCGAATTTTAAACAAAATATCCGGGGAATGAGACTTCGCCCCGGCATGACAATAGCGATTGAGCCCATGATAAATATGGGTGGATGGGAAGTGGATTTTAACAAAGAAGACGGCTGGACCGTAACAACGAGGGATCATACATATTCGGCTCACTACGAAAATACTGTACTCATAACCGAAAACGATCCCGAAATATTATCGCTTTACGGTGACGATAGGCTTTGATAAAAAAAGCGCAGGTTACCAAAAAAAAAACATTCATTATTCATCACAAATATATTTGGTGATAAGTCAAATCTAAAGAGGTAAATATGTCGAAAGCAGATGTAATTGAACTGGAAGGCACCGTTATTGAAAAACTTCCGAATGCGATGTTTAGGGTTGAGCTTGAAAACCATCATGTTGTTCTTGCACACATCAGCGGCAAGCTTCGTATGAACTATATCAAAATTGTTCCCGGAGACAAAGTTACTCTTGAAATGTCACCTTACGATCTTACAAAGGCAAGAATCGTTTGGAGAGACAAATAAAATTTTTATTATTTTTTAAATCTTTAACTTAAAAAAGTGCTTGCAGTGTAGAAAAAAAAAGAGTATAATGCTACACGGACTTTTTTTGAAAGGAGAAATGAACAATGAAAGTCAGATCTTCAGTTAAACCGATTTGCGAAAAATGCAAAGTCATCAAAAGAAAGGGCGCAATCAGAATTATCTGTGAGAACCCTAATCACAAGCAAAGACAGGGCTAATACCGATACCTGGATAGGCATCGTTTTTAAGGGACATCAATAAAAGGTGTCTTTATAGAAACTTTTCCTTGCTTTCTGTGTTGCAATGTTCATTTGATCACGAAAATGGACACCGGATATATTCCGGGCTAAACCGATTACGGTTTACTTGTGATACCGTCCTGCGGATATCCGTCAGTCAGTAAACAGTTAACGCTCCTTATCGGCGGAGTATTATTGTTTTTGCCGGGTCAAATTAACTCGGTGATGGTTTAAAGCGGCTCGGGAGTATGGCTCCCGAAAACAAAACATTTTATTTTATACGGAGGTACAATACACATGGCTCGTATCAGTGGTGTAGACTTACCAAGAGAGAAGCGTGTAGAAATCGGACTTACTTATATCTATGGTATCGGAAGAGTAAGCTCAAATCGCATCCTTGAAAAAGCAAACGTCAATCCCGACACACGTGTTCGCGATTTGACGGATGACGAGGTTGCAAGAATTCGTGACGTCATCGACGCAGAATTCATGGTAGAAGGTGATTTAAGACGTGAAACTGCCTTAAACATTAAGAGACTCCAGGAAATCGGATGCTACAGAGGCATTCGTCACAGAAAGGGACTTCCCGTTCGCGGTCAGAATACAAAGAACAATGCCAGAACAAGAAAAGGTCCTAAGAGAACAGTGGCAAACAAGAAGAAATAATAGGGAGGTTTCCAAATGGCTAAGAAAGTTTCTACAGCAGCTAAAAAGACTGCTAAAAAGCGTGTTAAGAAGAATTTGGATCATGGTCAGGCTCATATCCAGTCTTCCTTCAATAATACAATTGTTACACTTACGGATGCACAGGGCAATGCCGTTTCATGGGCAAGCGCAGGCGGTTTGGGATTCAGAGGTTCAAGAAAATCCACACCTTATGCGGCTCAGATGGCAGCAGAAACAGCAGCAAAGGTTGCCGTTACACAGGGACTTCGCAGTGTCGATGTAATGGTTAAGGGACCCGGCACGGGCAGAGAAGCCGCAATTCGTGCACTTCAGGCTTGCGGAATCAACGTAACTTCCATCAAGGACGTTACTCCCGTTCCTCACAACGGATGCAGACCGCCCAAGCGCAGAAGAGTTTAATTGAAGGAGGAAATAGATAATGGCCAGAAATACAGATCCTGTTTTAAAGCAGTGCAGATCACTCGGCATTGAGCCCTCTGTTCTCGGAATCAACAAAAAGTCAAACAGAACAAATTTAAGAGCAGGCAAAAAGGTTTCCGAATATGGTGCTCAATTAAAAGAAAAGCAGAAGGCTAAGTTCATCTATGGTGTTCTTGAAAAGCCTTTCCGCAATAATTTTGAAAAAGCAAAGAAGATTAAGACGGGCACAACCGGT
This sequence comes from Lachnospiraceae bacterium, assembly GCA_963649295.1. Lineage (GTDB taxonomy): Bacteria > Bacillota > Clostridia > Lachnospirales > Lachnospiraceae > RGIG3528. Next base: position 6,208 of record CAVJHK010000034.1, read on the forward strand.
GACAACATGATGATTCTCCTTGAGCGTCGTCTTGACAACGTTGTATTCCGTTTGGGATACGGCAGAACAAGAACAGAGGCTCGTCAGATTGTCGACCACAAGCAGATTCTTGTCAACGGCAAGTGCATCAACATCCCTTCCTACCTTGTTAAGGCAGGCGATGTAATTGAAATTAAGGATACCAAAAAGGCATCCCAGAGATATAAGGATATCCTTGAGGTTACCGGCGGAAGACTTGTTCCGGCATGGCTTGAAGCAAACCATGATTCGCTTTCCGGTAAGGTTTTGGAGTTCCCTACAATCGATATGATCGACGTTCCCGTTAATGCAACACTTATCGTCGAATTGTATTCCAAATAGTAGGCGGCTTTTGAGATATTTATTCTCGCGGCCTTTGGCATATATATGTCAAAAGAACAAAAATAAAAAGGAGGATCCGATATGTTTGATTTCGATTTTAAGCCGGCAAAGATTGAAATTGCCGAAACATCAGAAGATAATAAATACGGACGCTTTGTCATAGAGCCCCTTGAGCGCGGCTACGGCACAACGCTCGGTAATTCTCTCAGAAGAATTATGCTTTCTTCTCTTCCCGGTTCGGCTGTAAGTCAGATTAAGATTGACGGCGTTCTTCATGAATTTTCGGTTATTCCGGGAGTTAAGGAAGACGTTACTGAAATTATAATGAACATAAAGAGCCTTGCCATTAAGAACAATTCTTCTTCGAATGAGCCCATAAAGGCATATATCGAAGCTGAAGGCGAAGGCGTTGTTACAGCAAAAGACATTATTGTTGACCAGGTCGAAATTATCAACAAGGATCAGGTGATTGCAACGCTTAACGGCGGAGAAAATTGCAAGCTTTACATGGAGCTCACAATCACAAACGGACGCGGTTATGTAAGTTCGGATAAGAATAAGGGCGATGAGCTTCCCGTAGGCGTAATTGCGGTTGATTCCATTTACACACCCGTTGAGAGAGTTAATCTGACTGTTGAAAACACACGTGTCGGCCAGGTGACCGATTACGATAAATTGACTCTTGATGTTTATACAAACGGAACTCTTGCTCCCGATGAGGCTGTAAGCCTTGCGGCAAAGGTTTTGAGCGCACATCTTGAATCTTTTATTCAGCTCTCAGAGCGTGCGGCTTCCACGGAAGTTATTGTTGAACCTGTTTCGAATGAAAAAGGAAAGACCCTTGAGATGAGCATTGAAGAACTTGAGCTCTCGGTTCGTTCGTTCAATTGCTTAAAGCGCGCAGGTATCAATACCGTTGGCGAACTTGTTAATAAAACTCCGGATGACATGATGAAGGTTCGTAACCTTGGTCGCAAGTCACTCGAAGAAGTACATGCGAAATTAAAGGAGCTCGGCTTGTCACTCAGACAGGGCGAAGAGATTTAAGGAGGAAATACAATGGCAGGCTATAGAAAACTTGGCAGAACAGCAAGCCAAAGAAAAGCTTTGCTCAGAAATCAGGTAACAAATCTTCTTTATAACGGCAAGATTGTTACTACCGAGTGCAGAGCAAAGGAAGTTCAAAGCATAGCTGAAAAGATGATTACACTTGCCGTAAAGGAAAAGGATAATTTTGAGACCGTTACCGTTAAGGTAAAGGAAGCAAAGCGTGACAAAGACGGCAAGAATGTTAAAGAAGTGGTTGACGGCAAGAAAGTTACCGTTTATACAGAGACAGAAAAGCAGATTAAGAAGGACAGCGCATCAAGACTTCATGCACGCAGACAGATGAATGCATTCCTTTATACCGTTACGGAGGTTCCGAAGGAGATCGCAGGCAAGAAGAAGAATACAAAGACTGTAAGCGTTACAGACAAGCTTTTTGATGAAATCGCTCCCAAATATGCTGACCGCAAGGGTGGATATACACGTATCGTCAAGATCGGTGAGCGCAAGGGCGATGCAGCAATGGAAGTGCTTCTTGAGCTCGTCTGATTGGGGTCAGGCACCATTAAGAAAAAATAAATTTTATTAAAAAAATATTAAAAGCCATTCTTCGCATGAAGGATGGTTTTTTTTGATGCGGGGCCAGGCACCCGGGGGCGAAAACAGGGGCCAGGCACCATCGACATGGGGTCAGGCACCATTAAAAAAAAATAAAAAATATTAAATTTCAATGAAATCGTTTCCGGGTACGCAAAATTTTGACGGCGCAAATCTTGTGAGCATGTCTTGATATATTTAACTTTTTTTCAAATGTTGTACTTGTGCCGGGATTATGATAAAATTAAATGGAGTATGGCTGAATCGGGATTTTGAGTAAAATGCTTATAAAGGTGACTCGTATATACATAAGAGTGACTTTGGGATTAATTTACGGGATGTAAGTGATTTTGGGACATATAAAAGCAATAGTAGAACCGGGTATATATAATGATAAAAGCAGAAAATGTTTCATTTGAATATATAAGGCGTGACGACGAAGGAAACGTAAGCGAAATCGTAAAGGCGGTTGACGGAATCGATTTGCATATAAAAAAAGGTGAATTTGTGGCGCTCCTCGGGCATAACGGCTCGGGAAAGTCAACATTTGCAAAAGGCGTAAATGCCATTTTGACACCGTCCGAAGGTGACCTTTATGTTGCCGGATACAATACAAAGGACGAAGATAACATTTGGCTCATTCGTCAGAGTGCCGGTGAGGTGTTCCAAAATCCCGATAACCAGCTTGTGGCATCGGTTGTGGAAGAGGATGTTGCATTTGGACCGGAAAATTTGGGCGTGGAGTCAAATGAAATATTTAAGCGTGTAGAATATGCACTTAACGCCGTGGGAATGAGTGCATACAGGTTTTCGTCGCCCAATGCTCTCTCGGGCGGTCAAAAGCAAAGAATCGCGATTGCGGGAATCCTTGCGATGCGCCCCAAATGCATCATCCTTGACGAACCGACGGCAATGCTGGATCCTAAGGGCCGCAAGGAAGTAATAAAAACACTGACGGAATTAAACAAAAAAGAAAACATTACGATAGTTCTTGTTACGCATTATATGGAAGAAGTGGTAAATGCCGACCGCGTCATTGTGATGGATGACGGAAAAATCGTGATGAGCGGAACTCCGCGTGAGGTATTTTCAAAAGTATCCGAAATAAAATCGCATCGCTTAAGTGTGCCTCAGGTGACGGAGCTTGCATATTTATTAAAACAAAAGGGGATCGATTTGCCGGACGGAGTGCTGACGAGCGACGAATTTGTTGAATGCTTTATGAAGGCATACAACGAAAATATGTCGAAAATGCACAATAAAGCGTGAGAGAAAGCCGAATAAGGCACAAAGCAAAATAAGGACCAAAACAAAGCAAAATAAGACACAAAGCAAAGTCGGATAAAAGGCAAAGCAAACAAGTTTTAGAAAATGCAAAATAAGGCAAAGCAAATCGACCGCATAAAATGCAACAAATCATACAGATATTATAAAGAGCCAAAAATACAGACAGGCTCACAGAGGAAAAAAAAGTGCTATATCTTGATAAAGTAAATTTTACATATTCCAAAGGCACGGCAATGGAAATGCCGGCGTTAAAGGACGTATCGCTTGAAATAAGGGACGGTGAATTTATCGGAATAATCGGTCACACGGGCTCCGGCAAATCAACGCTTATTCAGCATATGAACGGACTTGTGCGCCCGACCGGCGGAAATATTTATTATAACGGACGTGATATCTGGGATAAGGATTTTAACAGGCGCGAGCTCAGGACTCACGTGGGGCTTGTGTTTCAATATCCCGAATATCAATTGTTTGAATCGACCGTCGAAAAGGACGTTGAATTTGGCCCAAAAAACATGAAGCTGCCTCTCCTTGACGTTCAAATGAGAACATATGACGCATTAAAAACAGTCGGAATTCCCGACACGCTTTATGATGCGTCGCCTTATGACCTTTCGGGCGGACAAAAAAGAAGGGTTGCGATTGCGGGAATACTTGCGATGGAGCCGGAAGTCCTGATTCTCGACGAGCCCACAGCGGGGCTTGATCCGTACGGCCGTGACGAAATTTTGGATGCAATAAAAAAGATACATGACGAAAGAAAAATAACCATAATACTTGTCTCACATTCCATGGAAGACGTTGCAAAGTACGTTGACAGACTTATTGTGATGGATGCGGGCACGGTGAAATTTGATGACGAAACAAGGCATGTTTTTGAGCACTACAAAGAAATCGAAAAAATCGGGCTTGCCGCACCGGAAGTCACATATATTACGGAAAAACTTATGAAGAACGGCATACCTGTCAAAAATACGGCAATTACCGTTGATGAGGCGGTACGAATGCTTGCGGAAATAATGGGAGTTGAATAATGCTTCGCGACATAACACTTGGACAATATTATCCGACGAATTCCATGATTCACAGACTTGACCCGAGGGTTAAGCTCCTTGCGACGCTTGTTTACATCGTTTCGATGTTTTTGTTTAAGACGTTTGCGGGATATGCTGTATGCGGAATTTGTCTTATAATCGTAATAAAAATTTCCCGTGTTCCCTTCAAATTTATGGTAAAGGGACTTAAGACAATTTGGATTTTGCTTGGGTTTACATTGGTATTCAATGTCTTTTTTACGACAGGCACGGTTATTTTTGAATGGAAATTCATAAGCATAACAAAGGAAGGGCTCATAACGGCGGCATTTATGGGAATGCGGCTGTTTTATCTGATAATCGGAAGCTCATTGCTTACGCTTACCACAACGCCGACAGCACTCACAAACGGGCTTGAAACCGGCCTTCGCCGGATGAAAAAAATAAAGATGCCCGTTCACGAAATTTCGATGATGATGTCGATTGCGCTCAGGTTTATTCCTATTCTCATGGAAGAAACGGACAAAATAATGAAAGCTCAGCAAGCAAGAGGAGCGGATTTTGAGGAGGGGAAGCTGATTGACCGCGTAAAGGCCCTTGTGCCCATATTCATACCGCTTTTTGTTTCGGCATTTCGCCGTGCAAACGAGCTTGCGATGGCAATGGAAGCAAGATGCTATCACGGTGATGACGGACGCACACGCATGCGCCCCTTAAAATACAAAAAGAACGATTATATATGCTATGTATTGCAAGTGCTTTATGTGGCGCTTGTGATTGCAACCGATAAATTCGTGGGGATGATTTTATGAAGCGTGTGATGTTAATCGTTTCATATGATGGAACGGCATATTCGGGATGGCAATATCAGCCGAACGCGGTGACCGTTGAGGGCGAAATAAATAAGGCTATGTCCGCGCTTTTGAATACAGGAATCGAAGTGATAGGCGCAAGCCGCACGGATGCCGGTGTTCATGCGATGGGAAATGTATGTGTTTTTGATACTGATTCGAGGATTCCGGCGGATAAGTTTTGTTATTGCTTAAATCGTGAACTGCCTGCAGACATTGTTATTCAAAAATCCGCGGAAGTGCCTTTAAACTTCCATCCCAGAAAAACAAATTGCAAAAAAACGTACGAATATAAAATCTGGAATGCGGATTTTGTGCAGCCGTTTAACAGAAAATATACTTATTTTGTATATAAAAATCTTGATGTGGAGCTGATGCGTGAGGGAAGTGCTCACTTAATCGGGACACATGATTTTACGTCCTTTTGCTCGATTCATGCGACTGTGCCTGACCATATCCGCACGATTTATTCCGTGGATGTCGAAAAAAAAGACAATCTTATAACGATAAGGATTACGGGAAACGGATTTTTGTACAATATGGTTCGGATTATTGCCGGAACGCTCATAAAAGTGGGACTAAAGGAAATTGAGCCCGGTGACATAAAAACAATTCTTGAATCAAAATCGCGTGAAAACGCAGGCCCTACGGCTCCTGCCATGGGGCTCACGCTTGTGGGAATAGAGTACGAAAAATAAGTCCGAGAGTACGGAAAGCCAATGCGGGCAGGATGAAAAGTAAATACAGGCAAGAGTACAAAAGGTAAATCCGTGCAGGATGTGGCAGGAAATATAAGCTGTAGAGCCTTCAGGAAGAAAACATGTAGAAAAAATGCATGAAAAGCATAAAAAAGCATGAAAAAAAGCGTGTGAAAAAGCATGAAATAAAGCGTGAATAAAGCATGTAAAAGAAATTTTGGTAATAAAAGCTTGTGGATGAGAGTAAGATAGGGAAATGAGGAATTTTGGTAATTTAAAAAAATTGGGCTGTGTAATTTTAACCTGTTTGTGCTTTGGGATTATGGGATGCGCAGCTATATCACAAAATAACGGGGATAATTTAAACAATAATTCGGCACCGACGGGAAGTGCTGCGGAAACACTGACGGAAGAACAAGACGACTTATCTGTCACGGGAAAAGACGGCAAAGACTTTTTCCCTGCGACAAGTACATTTGCCGTTACCCCTACGGGAACACTTATCCCCACGGCAGCATTTACCCCCGCACCAACATTTAACGCCACCCCCACACCCGCACCTATCCCCACACAAGCGGCACTATTTACCCCGACCCCCACATTTACCGTTAACACCACACCCGCACCTATCCCCACACAAGCGGCACCATTTACCCCGACCCCTACCACTAACCCTATCGGTACCCCCACCCCCACATTTACTCTCACTCCCACTCCCGATACAGTCACGATAACAATGGTCGGCGACATACTGCTTCATGACAGGATAGAGGCGGATTGTCTGACGGAATCGGGAACCTATGATTATACGGGAATATTCAAAAATACCAAGGAATATATTTCTTCATTTGATATTGCGATTGTAAACCAGGAAGTGATTATCGGCGGAAGGGAGCTTGGGATAAGCGGTTATCCGAGGTTCAATGCGGATTTTACGCTTGCGGATGCGATATATGACGCGGGCTTTGATGTGGTACTTCATGCGACAAATCATATGCTTGACAAGGGTAAGACGGGAATCCTTAATTCGCTTAACAATTGGAAGCGTTTCCCGGACATCAAAGTAATCGGAATATATGAATCGGAAGAAGAATATGAAAATCAGATCCTTTATATCGAAAAAAACGGAATAAAGATTGCGATACTCAATTTTTCCTACGGAACAAACGGGCAAAAGATACCGGGTGATGCCGCATATGTTGCGGGGCCGCTTCTTAAAAATCCGAAGGATGCGGATTACGAAGAGAACCTAAAAAAAATTACGGCATTGCTTGACACCGCACGCGAAAATTCCGATTTTGTGATAGTCTGCCCGCATTGGGGAGAACAGTATTCTCTAAAACAGGGAACATATCAAAAAAAATGGAACAGAATTTTTTATGAGCACGGAGTTGACCTGGTGCTCGGCTGTCACCCTCACGTGATTCAGCCGATTGTTGTTGTTGACTCAGAAATTACGACAAACATCAACAAAATTATTTTTGACGATATGACCAAAAAAACAATTCCGGCGGATGAAATGCTTGTATATTATTCGACAGGAAATTTTGTAAACTGGACGGGAGATTTGGGAGAAGGGATTCTTAACCGCATGGTCGGCGGAATGCCGGAAATCAGACTCAAGCGAAACGAAAATGGAGACGTTGTGATCAAGGATTTCGGCGTTACAGCAATTGTTTCGCACGTGGAAACGGGAAAGCAAAAGGTTACGGTATATAAATTCAACGATTATACGGAAGAACTCGCATATGCAAACGAAATAAAAAACAGTGCGGGGTGTGAGTTTACGCTTTCTTTTTGCGAAGAACTTTTGAACACTGTATGGGGTAATTATTGGAAATGACAAGTAAAGCGGTATTCAAAAACTTATACGGGATTTTGCTTGCGATAATATTTGTTTTTGCGGATTATACCATAAAATATGTTCAGGACGAAATTGGTGAATACGAGTCACATGAGCCTGTTCATGCCGTGGAACAGTATGTTGATGAATTAAAGGAGAAAATTTCTGCGGGAACTGAAATCAATGATTTTACTTATCCCGAAATTCCTTTTAATGAATTTGAGGAGCAGGCGGATATATCAAAAATATATTCGGCTTACGAAGAAAAATTACGAAATGCGAAAGATTTTGAAATAAAGCTTGTATCAGGTTCATACAGTATCACAAATCAAATATATGCTGTTTATGCGGACGGCGAGACTGTTTTAAAGATTGATTTAAAATCGATTGATTCAAAAACGCTTCTCGGTATGCTTACGGTAAACACGTGGGAGGTTGACAAGGTTTATCCTGTGATTACCCTTGACACATATGAAGTAAATATTGAGATACCTGATGAATTTGAAATTGCAATAAATGAAAAAAAAGTAGAAGATAAATATATTGTCGAGGCGGAAAGCACCGAAGATACGAAAATTTATTGCATTATGGGATTTTTTGATGAGCCAAAAGTGCAAATATATGACAAATACGGCATGAAGTGCGATCTTACGGAAGATAAGGGCATTATAACTCCTGAGTATACCGAATTTAATTTGATTTTGCCCGGGAGTCCGGCGCTTTATGCGCCCGCAGAGATGACGGGTAATGACAATATTGTAAAGGTGAAGGGTACGGCACAGGATACAGGCACGCTTTATACGCTTAAGTCGGCATGCGATTATGCTTATGTATGTGATTCTTTCGGAAACAAAATAAAATATCAAAACGGTGATGACCTAAAAATATACAATGTTTCGTTTGTTGTGCCGGATAATTTTACGGTTTCCTATAAGGACAATGACCTAAAAGAATGTATTACGGAAATCAACGAAAACGACGAATATTCGGAATATATTGAATTTGCAGAAATGCCGAAGCTGTTAACATATGAAATGAACGGTGTTTTGGAAGTGCCGGAGATTACGGTGACGGATAATCTCGGAAAAAAGGTAAATTACGAATTTACAAACAATTATTTTGAAATTACAAAGCAGAGTGCGATTCATGAAGTGCCGGAAAAAGTGCTCACGGAAGCAAATCCCATAACCGCCGCAAAAACGTGGTCATTATTCAATTCAAATGATTTGACGGGCTCAAAACACGGGCTTTCAACCATAAAGCAGTACCTTGTGCCCGATACTTATCTTTATCAAATGGCAGTAAAATATGCAAACGGAATCGATATAACTTTTGCGTCAAGGCATGATTCGACGGAATTTGTGGATGAAGTAATTTCCGATTATATAAAATACAGTGACGATTTGTTTTCGGTTCAAATTTATTTAAACAAAAAGATGCATGTGACAACCGATTCGTATACGGGAGACGTATATGACGAAACAAAGGGAACTTTTTATTTTTATCGTTATGACGGAACCTGGCGGATACTCGGATTCGGAGATACTTTGGAGTAAAGCGTGAACAAAATTTCGGTTATAAAAAGAATAGGCATTTTTTTGAGACGCATTTTGCTTTGTGCGTTTACTGTTTTTTTGTCTATGGTGATCACTCTTATGCTTATCATGAACGTGATATGCAACGGCGGCTCCGAGTCGGCAAAGAAAATGTTTGTGACAACGATTCTTGAGACGGGAGCGCTCAAATTTTTGGCATCCGTATATTTGAGTGACGAGGAAATAACCGAAATTGTGAATAACAATAAAATGGAAGAACTTGATACGGAGGTTAATACGGAGCTCATTGCATTTACCGCCAAAAATACCGGAAATGCCGGGAATACCGGAAATACCGAGAATACCGGAAATGCCGGGAATACGGGAAATATGGGAAATGCCGGAAATGCCGGGAATACCGGAAATATCGGAAATACCGAAATTTCCGCAGGTCAAAGTATCCAAAAAAAAGAAACGCTTGTATATGAATTTAAGGCGGACGATGTAAATTATGAGGAAGAAGAAACAGACGAGGACAACGACGGCATAATAGTTTATGATGTTGCAGGGAGAACCTTTTCGGGGAAAATGATGGTTGTGCTTGACCCTGCGCGTGTTACGCTTGAGTCTTATTACGAAACATACAAAACAGGCGCGCCGCTTGACAAAATCGTGGATACAATAAACGGTGTCGCAGGCATAAACGGCGGACTTTATGCGCAAAGCGAAGTGGGCGGCAGACCTTACGGAGTTACGGTGAGCCATGGCATCATTCAGACAAACAAACCGACCGAAAAGGCGGGGCTTGTATTTATTGGGCTTACGGAAGACAATATTTTGATCGTCGAAAATCTGTCCGATATGACGGAAGAGGATGTTGTAACACTTGTTGCCGAAAAGAAAATACGCGACGGCTGTTCGTTTCAGGAAGAAGCAAAGGACAAAAACAATCATTTTGTGAGTCTTGTGATAAACGGAGTGGGCAGAGAACTCGGCGAGGGAGCCGGCAGTGGCTTAAATCCCAGAACGGCAATCGGACAGCGTGCTGACGGAGCGTTGCTTTTGCTTGTCACCGACGGACGCGGCAAAAGCGGACATCTTGGTGCGTCTGCGCAGGATTTGATAGAAATCATGCTTGAATACAAAGCCGTGAATGCGGCAAATCTTGACGGCGGAAGCTCGTCAACCATGGTACTTAACGGTGAATATTTGATGGAAAGCGTTACATTCAGAAAAGCAAATACTTCGTGGAATCTGCCTGTTGCTTTTGTGGTAAAATGATGTTTAACGGAAATGATTTTAAAAAATATATATGTGACAACCGGCATAACAATAGGTTTGCATATGCGGTGCATTTTTTTAAGAAATCCAAAAAAAATTGGAATTTTATAAAGCGGATGCCTGGTGCTTTGATTTTTGCTTTGTTTTTTTTGTGTTTCATAATGAGCGGCAATTCGGCTTATGGGACGGCAACGGGAAATACGGCAGAAACAGAAAATACAGCCGGAACAGAAAATACAGCCGAAACAGAAAATACGGCCGAAATAAGGAGTACGTTTGAAGCGGAGAATACGGCGGAAACTGAAAATGCGACCGAAACAGTGAGTACGTTTGAAGCGGGAAATACGACAGAAACAGAAAATACAGCCGAAAACGGTATAAATGTACAAAAAGACGCAATAATCGAATTAATCAAAAAAAACGAAACAACGGTAAAAAATAAGGCGAAAATTCTTGATGTCATATTTGAAGGACTGACGGAGTCTAAAGCTCGTCTCCTTACTGACGGCGAAACCAATAAGTCTGTGCAATTTAAGGCGGGGGATACACTTACGATTACGGCTTCAGAGCCGATTAAAGGAATATATATAAAGTGGTCGGCTGTCAAGACTCCGGGACAATGGATTTTGAAAGCGGGAGATAATCAAATTTCCTGCGGCGAATACGGATATTTGCATGAGTACGTGAGTGTGCCGGGAGAAGGGCGCACGTGTACGCTTGAATTTACAAAAACCTGCGGCGCGGTAGAAATTGCGGTTTACGGTGAAGGCGTGCTGCCGGATAGTGTCGAAGTGTGGAATCCTCCGTGTGAAAGAGCGGATTTTCTTGTTCTTTCGACGCATGCGGACGATGAAATATTGTTTCTTGGCGGCGTGCTCGCGACATATGCGGGTGAAAGAGGACTTTCGGTTCAGGTTGTTTATCTTTGCGACTTTACTCTTGATGACTACGGATATATGAATACGACAAGGGAACATGAAAAGCTTGACGGACTCTGGGAAATCGGCGTCAGAAATTATCCCGTTACCGGACATTTTCCGGATGTTTACAGCACAAAGCTTTCCACGGCAAAAACACAATATGACTATGATGCTGTTGTCGAATTTGTTGCCGAAAACATAAGACGCTTCAAGCCACTAATCCTTATATCTCAGGATTTTAACGGAGAATACGGACACGGGGCACACAAGCTTTTTGCGGCAGCGGCGGCGGATGCGCTTGAGCTTTCCGATGATTCTTCTTATGACGCGGATTCTTACGAAAAATACGGCACATGGGAAGTAAAAAAGGCCTATTATCATCTTTATACGCAAAATAAGATAAGGCTTGACCTAAGAATACCGCTTACACGCTTTAACGGACTTACGTCGCTTGAGGTGCAGAAAAATGCATACAAAAAGCATGTTACGCAGCAGGGCTGTTGGTTTTATGTGTCGGATACATACGAAAAATTTGACTGTGCGGCATTCGGACTTTACAAAACGCTTGTGGGGGCGGATACCGGAAACGACATGACCGAAAACATTGTGACTTATGAAGACCGGGGCGATGCAGCCCTGAAGCTTGCAAACAAAATAGGCGCAAAATTATTTTTGAGATCCCTATATGATAATTTGGCAGAGGTGAGAAAAGAGATTGAAAAATAGATTTAAGTCCAAAAACGGAATAAGAAAATTCGGCATTTTTGCGGGAATCTTAATTTTGGCAGCGGTATTCATGTGCGAAAATCCGGCTCTTGCTGACGGAGAAATACCGGAAGTAACGGTAACACTTGAAGTAACGGTAACACCGGAAGCAAGCGTAACGGTAACACCGGAAGTAAGCGTAACGGTAATACCGGAGGTAAGCGTAACGGCAACACCGGAAGTAAGCGTGACACCGACTGCGGAAATAACTGAAACACCTGAAATATACGAGACTGCCGAAACACCCGAAGCACCCGAGACACCCGAAGCACTCGAAACGCCCGAGACACCCGAGACACCCGAGACACCCGAAGCGCTCGAAGCACCCGAGACACCCGAAGCACTCGAAACACCCGAGACACCCGAAGCACTCGAAACACCCGAGACACCCGAAGCGCTCGAAACACCCGAGACACCTGAGACTGTCAAGACACCCACACCTTCACCAAGTCCGTTTTATCCGGACGGAACATGTGTTTATGAAGTCGTTTACAATAACGCAAATCATGAAAGTTCGGGTCAAATTGCGGGCACAGAAACAGATAGAGATACAGAAACAGAAACAGATACAGAAACAGATACAGATACAGATAACGATGCCGATTTTGATGTGACATTGTC
>CAVJHK010000035.1:0-6776 GCA_963649295.1 Lachnospiraceae bacterium
GCTTATAAGGAGCGTTATGACAAGGATAATTTCATTAAAAATCTTCTGCTTGACAATCTCCTGCTTGTTGACATATACAGCCGTGCAAAGAAGCTTCATATCGAAGCGGAAGCAAGGCGTGTTGTTTATATAATCGAAACTCACGACGACAGGGACACGGGCGCACTCGAAACAATCAGAAGCCTTTTTGCGGGAAAGCCGCATGACTTTATTACTGCGGTTGACGAAAAAAATATCATCGTCGTAAAGGAATTAAAGCCCGGCGAATCGTACGACGACCTTGACCGCACCGCCAAGGTTATACTTGACATGCTAAATACCGAAGCGATGGCAAAGGTGAATATCGCATACGGCACGATTATCAATGAAATCAAAGACGTTTCACGTTCGTACAAGGAAGCCAAAATGGCACTTGACGTCGGAAAAATCTTTCAAAGCGAAGAAAATATTACGGCATATTCACGTCTCGGAATCGGCAGACTTATTTATCAGCTTCCCATGTCTCTTTGCAAAATGTACATAAAGGAAGTTTTTTGCGACGGTTCGCTTGATGAACTTGACGACGAGATATTGTCAACGGTCAACAGATTTTTTGAAGACAATCTTAATGTTTCTGAAACTTCAAGAAACCTGTTTATTCACAGAAACACTCTTGTATACAGGCTTGACAAGATCCAAAAGCTTACAAATCTCGATCTCCGCAATTTTGATGATGCGGTTGCCTTTAAGATTGCACTTATGGTTTTAAAATATATGAATTATGTCGAAAATACCGATCCGACAATGGTTCAATGATATAAGACATTGCAAGGTAAGAAAAACATTTTCAAAATATCGAAGTGAGATAAATGGCTAAATTTGACATAGAAAAAGAATTGAACAAAATACAGGCACCGGTGATTTATTTTGACAATGTGTCAAAGTCATATCAAAAGAAATGCGAGGCACTTGCGGGTGTTACATTTAACATAAACAAGGGCGAATTTGTTTTTCTTGTGGGAGATTCCGGCTCCGGCAAAACCACCATTTTAAAGCTTATGCTTAAAGATACGCTTCCCACAAAGGGACGTGTATATGTGGCGGGGCACGAAACAAAAAGGCTTTCGAGAAGTGCCGTATCAAATTTCAGGCGCGGAATCGGAGTTGTGTTCCAGGATTTCAGACTCTTAAACGACAGGAACGTATATGACAATGTTGCATTTGCCCAAAGGGTGACGGAAGCCGATACCAAAAATATCAAATACAACGTCATGCGCGTTTTGAATCTGGTTGGGCTTCTTGACAAATCGGAAAATTATCCCGGCGAGCTTTCGGGAGGACAGCAGCAGCGCGTTGCGATTGCACGTGCACTTGTAAACAATCCGCTGATACTTCTTGCGGACGAGCCGACGGGAAATCTTGACCAAGCAAGCTCGAAGGAAATAATGCATTTGCTCGAAAATATCAACAAAAGAGGCACAACCGTTGTTACGGTTACGCACAACACGGAAATAGTAAACGATATGCAAAAAAGAGTGATTACCTTAAACCACGGCAAAATAATAAGCGATATTTCGAGACACAAATATGATGCAATATATGAAGAAAGCGATTTGACATGAAACATTTCAGAACATTCGGATATTGTATTAAACAGGGACTGGAAGGATTCTGGAAAAACAGAACATTTTCGATTGCATCGATTGCAACAATAATTGCATGCCTTATGCTTCTCGGCGTTTTTTATTTTACGTTCATAAATATCAATAAGGCACTTTCGGAGGTCGAAAACAATATCGGAATTACGGTTTTCTTTGAAGACGGAGTGACCGAAGAAGATATTTTGGAATTAAAAGAAAAGACCGAAAAAATAGACGGAGTATCTTATGTTACTTATACGTCGGCCAAGGAGGCCTGGGAAAAATATAAGAATGAGAATCTGACACAGGAAATCAGGGATTCCTTCGGCGATGACAATCCGCTCAAAAATTCCGCATCGCTTGAGGTGCATCTTACAAAAATCGGCATGCAGACTGCGGTTGCCGCACAGATTTCTGCGATGGAATATGTGCGTACCGTAAATTATTCGGCGATTGTTGTTGAAAAAATGGCAGAGATAAGGACGATTGCGGTAGTTATATCCGCTGCGCTGATTTTGATTCTTTCGGCGGTTTCGTGTTTTCTTGTGAGAAATACGATTGTGACGGGTATAAATGTCAGAAAAAACGAAATTTCAATTATGTCACTTATCGGAGCAACGGATTTTTTTATGATTCTTCCGTTTGTCATTGAGGGATTGATTATCGGGATAACGGGCGGTGCGATTCCGATTGTGCTTCTCTCTGTTTTGTACGAAAAAATATGTATGGTTCTTACAAGCGAATTTGAGGCTGTATTCGAAGGATTTTCGCTCATATCGCGAAAAGTTGCGATGGACAATTTTGTGCCGGTCGCATTTCCTTTCAGTGTGGGAATCGGGGGAGCGGCAAGCTTTTTTACCGCAAAATTTAAAATCAGAAAAATAGCGGTGGAACATTTTTGATAAATTAAAAAACGAAATTTGAATTTTGGAGCGTTTATGAGACGGGTTGGTTTGTTAAAGAGAATTTTGGCTTCAATGATTGTTTTCTTTATTTTGTTTTCTTTTTCGGTGACGTCGGAGCTTTTGGCGGATACAAAGACGGTTGAAACGGCTTATGATATCGAAATCAGAGAATCAAAAGAAAAGAAAGAGATGCTTACTTTTAATGCCGCAGCCTTAAAAGAAAAGGTGGAGGGACTGGATACCGGATATACGGATATCGAATTATATATATTGTCGGTCGACAATATATATGCGGATATTTTTAAGGAATATCAAAAAACACTGGCTGAATTTGAAGAAATAAGTGCGGCTGTCGAAGAAGCAAAAAATATAAGCGGAGAAAAAAGAAATTTAAAAGAAGAAAAATATGAAATAATGTCTGACAGAATACGATATATGTACGAAGAGGGCAAGGTTTCTTTTGCGGATGTGCTGCTCGGCGCCGACAGTATTTCGGATCTTTTGAATTTGATCGAATACAGAGCGCGGATTTCCGAATATGACAACGAAATCTATACGGAATATTTAAAGGCCAAGGAAGAAGCCGAAAAGACGGAAGAAGTTTTAAATGCAAGGCTTGCGGAGCTTGATGCCATTGTCAAATATCAGACAGATACGCTTGATGCAATGGAGCAAACGGCAAACAGGAAGAAGGATGAGCTTTTGCTTCTTACTAAAAAATACGGAATTGACGAAGATACATTGTATTATAACTGGGATAGGATAATTGCGGCGGATTCTTATACCGAAACGGAAGAGGTTTTTGAAGAAATAAGCCTTACGGAAGAAGAAAATTATCTGCTTGAAAACATGATGTGGCCTCTTCCCGAAAAAAGCTACATTTCTTCGTATTTCGGATACAGAGAGGCGCCAACAAAGGATGCGCAGACGTATCATCGCGGAATAGATATTCCGGCAAACACGGGGACGCAGGTTCGTGCGGTGCTTTCCGGAACGGTCGTTGCGGCAACGTATGAATATTCATCGGGAAATTTTGTGAAGATCGATCACGGAAACGGACTTTATACCGTTTATTGTCACGCATCGGAGCTTAATTGCAAAGTGGGAGACAAAGTAAAAAAAGGGCAGACGATCATGTATGTGGGCTCTACGGGAGTTTCGACGGGACCGCATCTTCATTTTGGAATAATTTTGAATTCAAAATATGTAAATCCTCTTGATTATATATGGGCAGGAAAGGAATAAAGGGAAACAATGAAAAACGGATTTTTAAAAGGTCTTCTTACGGGACTTTGTATATCGGCAGCAACGGTTTTGATTTTTACGGTATGCGGCTTGTTCGGGATGAAGGGCGAAAACAATGACGGCAAGAATCTTGCGCTCGGAACGGCAAGCCCCGTGCCGACAGCTGTCCTTGCAAATAATACGCCCGTTGTGACGGGAACTGCGGCAAATCATGACACAGAATCAAAAACGGATACAAAAGACAATTCCGTAAAACCGACTGCGGCGGGACCTGTAGCTTCGATTACGGAATCGGTAACGCCGACGGTTTTACCTGTTGCAACCCTGACACCGACTCCGATACCCGATTCTGACAAATTTACGGCGGATTCATTGTATGACGAAAGCTTTTTGGCAAAATACAGGCTCCTCGGAACCGCCCTTGCCGAATATTATTATAAGGATCTTTCCGAAAGCGAAATAATGGAAGAAGCATACAGAAATCTCCTTGAAAGTGTGGGAGATCCGTATACCTGTTATTATTCGCCGGAAGAATATTCAAGCCTTATGCAGTCCACAAGCGGAACCTATTCCGGAATCGGTGCATATGTGAGCCAAAATATCGAATCCATGGTCATTACGATAACGGAGCCGTTTGAAAATGGGCCGGCATATGCTGCGGGAATAAGACAGGGCGATATAATAAAAACGGTTTCGGGAATTGATGTTTCAAAAACGGAACTTTCGGAAGTGGTAGCCATGATGAAAGGCGAGGACGGTACTGAAGTCGTGATTACCGTATACAGGACGCTGACGGGCGAAACGCTTGAATTTACCGTAACACGCGGAAAGGTTGAAGTTCCGACCGTTACATATGAAATACTTGACGGCAATTTGGGATATATAAAGGTTGTCGAATTTGACGAGGTGACCGAGCAGCAGTTTAAGGATGCGGTTGATGACCTTACTCAAAATAACGTTAAAGGACTTATAATCGATTTCAGAAACAACGGCGGCGGAGTATTCGGTGTTACCATTGAAATGGCCGATTATATTCTTCCGCAGGGCGACCTTATCACATATACGCTTGACAAAACAGGATACTCCAAAAAATATTTTTCCGATGACAAGCATTCTGTGGATCTTCCGATCGTAATAATTGTAAATGAGTACAGCGCAAGTGCATCGGAAGTGTTTACGGGAGCATTAAAGGACAACGGTGCCGCAACAGTAATCGGCACAACCACATTCGGCAAAGGGATTGTGCAAAGTGTGTTTCCGATAACGGACGGCTCGGCTGTAAAGGTTACCACATCAAGCTATTATACACCGTCGGGTATATGCATACACGGAATAGGAATCAATCCCGATGTTACGGTTGATTATATAAAAGACGACAACCAACTTGATGCGGCTGTTGAATATTTAATCGGAAAATAAAAAAATAAAGAAAAAGACAGTTATTGACAGAGGAGAATGATATGAAGATAGCGATACTCGGTTATGGTACGATAGGTTCCGGCGTTTTTGAAATCATTTCGGAAAATGCGGACGGACTCAAGAAAAAGGCAGGCGAAGAAATTGTTGTTTCAAAGGTTCTCGATTTGAGAGACTTCCCGGGCGATCCCGTCCAAAAATGTCTTACGCATGATTTCAGGGAAATTGTGGAAGATCCTGAAATCAGCGTTGTCGTCGAAACGATGGGCGGTGTCGAACCGGCATATTCGTTTGTTAAGGAACTTTTGCTGCGCGGCAAATCCGTTTGCACGTCCAATAAGGAGCTTGTTGCGGGACATGGTGCGGAGCTTCTTGAAATCGCAAGACAAAAGAAAGAAAATTTCTTTTTTGAAGCAAGCGTGGGCGGTGCAATCCCTGTTATCCGCCCGATAAACGAGTCATTTTCGGCGGATGAAATTGTTGAGATATCGGGAATCGTAAACGGAACAACAAATTATATTCTCACAAAGATGTTTGCGGACGGCGAAGACTTTGACACAGCTCTAAAGGAAGCTCAGAGAAAGGGATATGCCGAGCGCAATCCCGAAGCGGATGTTGAAGGCTATGACGCATGCAGAAAGATTGCAATACTTGCGTCGCTTGCATGCGGACATCATGTAAATTACGAAAAGATTTATACGGAGGGCATCACACGGCTTACGACGGTTGATCTCGGATATGCAAGAAAACTCGGAAAATCAATAAAGCTTATTGCAAAAATGAAAAAAACGGACGAAGGAATTTTTGCATCGGTGGCTCCGATGCTTGTGGGAGACGATAGCCCCTTATTTGCGGTAAATGGTGTATTTAATGCCGTACTTGTAAAGGGAAAATATTCGGGTCGCATCATGTTTTATGGGCGCGGAGCCGGGAAACTCCCGACAGCAAGTGCCGTATGTGCGGATGTTGTAGAATGTGCGAGAAACAAAACACATAACGAGCCGGTATTCTGGTCGGGTAAGGAACAACTGCTTTCCGACCGCATGGATGAGGCAAACGATTTCTTTGTTCGTGTACAGGATACGGATGAAGGTGCGGTGCGTGCGGCTTTTGGCAGTGTTACGGAGGTTACGCCTTGCGAAGGCGAATTTGCTTTTATCGTAAACGGTGTAACGGAGAGAGATTTTATCGAAAAATTAAAGAATATAAAAATCATAAACAGAATCAGGATTCTGACTGTATAAAAGAACAGAGAATTATAGGGAATACGGCAAACATAAACCCGGGCTTAAATTTAAGCCCGGGTTATTTTGATTTTTACATTCCGGTATAAAAAAGTGCCACTGTTCCGGGGCCTACGTGGCTTCCTGTGACGGGCTCGTAGGGCTCCAATACAATTTCTGCCTTTGGTACGATACGCTTTAAGAGCGATACAAGGAAAGCTGCGTCTTCTTTGCATCCGGCATAAGCTATGCCGACGGGGTCGGAGGATTCCTTGTCATATTTTTTTTCGAATTCGTCCGCAAGAGATTGCAGCGCGGATTTTCTGCCGCGTACCTTTTTGTCGAGAACGATTTCACCGCAATAGTTG
>CAVJHK010000035.1:6786-18450 GCA_963649295.1 Lachnospiraceae bacterium
AATACGGCCCCCTTTTTTAAGGAATTTTAAATCGTCGACAGTAAAATTCTGAATTGTTTTGTCGCGTTTTTCGAGGAGAATCTTGATTGTTTCAAGGAGATCCTTTCCGCTTTCGCGAAGACGGGCAGCACGAAGAACCTGTAAGCCTTCGCCGAGTGATGCCGCAAGAGTGTCAAAAACATATATTCTGCGGTCGGGAAAATCCTGCTTTAAAATTTCTGCGGCCTGTACGCCGGCAGAGTAAGCACTGCTGATCCCCGACGAAACGGAAAGGTGGAGAATGTCTGTGCCCGTCTCCAAAACAGGAGTCCAGGCGTCGATATATTGACCTATGTTGACTGCGGATGTTTTGACATCTTTATTTTTTATATCTTTATAAAAAAGATCAAGATCGACATTTTCGAGAACGGTGCATTGTTCTTCGACACCGTTTACGATATATGTGAGCGGAATATTTACGATATTGTATTTTTTAAGCATGAGTGTAGCCAAATTTGATGTTGTGTCTGTTGAAATGCAAAATGACATAATTTATTACCTCCGTTCATCTAATTTGCAATATTAGATTATCACATTAAATAAATTATGTCAATCGTGACTTGGAAAATTTAAAAGAATTTTATTGTTGTTAATTATTTTCGTTTTAATAAATGATAATGTCAATTTGGTGTTAAAGGAAATTCGCCTTGTTTAAAGAACTTTAAAGTGATATACTAACGCCTGAAAATCGTTAAAAATAAGGACGGAGACGATATGTACGACAACAGACTGATAACGGGAAAGCTGAACAGATGGAAGAACTTTATGAAAAAATATTCGCTTCCGTCTTATGATGAGATACCGAATCTGGGACTATATATGGATCAGGTGCTTACGCTTATGAATGAATATCTTGCGCCACTTCGTACAGCCGACACGGCAGATACGGCGATTACCGCAGCAATCATCAACAACCACGTGCGCCTAAAAGTTATGCCCGCTCCCGAAAAGAAAAAATATCTTCGTCTTCATATCGCCTACCTTATTATTATATGTACACTCAAGCAGTCGATGAGCATTTCGGATATTCAAAAGCTGATTCCCCGAAATCTTTCTGACGATGAGATGAGAATTGTTTATACGGATTACGAAAGAAGCTATAAGGCGTCTGTTTTGTTTTTTATAAACGAGGTAAAGGACGAGACCGACAGAATTTTGAATTCTGCCGTAAAAAATGCGGATAAGAAAAAAACGGCTCCTGACGCTACTGATACGCAAAAAAAGGCTCTTGACGGTACGGATAAGGAAAATCAGGCTTCGGACAGTGAAACAAAAGAAAATCCGGATGAAAATAACGAAGAAACGGATAATGCGGAATTTGACCATGCAGTCAAAAGCCTTATATTTTCTTCGGCCACAATTGCAAGCTTTGCAAAGCTTCTCACATCAAAGGTGGTTAATCTTGGTGATGTTCAATATTCGGAAGAGCTTGTGTCCGAACGTGAAATTTGACAAAGGTCGGTTTATAGTGTAGAATCTTTGCGCTCTAATTGAGATTAGGGCATTTTTTTTAGAAAGACAGGTACAAAAATGGCCAAATTTACAGATGAAATAAACAAAAGAAGAACGTTTGCGATAATATCCCACCCGGATGCGGGCAAAACCACTCTTACGGAAAAGCTTTTGCTTTACGGAGGCGCAATCAATCTTGCGGGCTCGGTAAAAGCACGCAAAACCGCGCGTCATGCGGTTTCGGACTGGATGGAAATAGAAAAGCAGCGTGGAATTTCGGTTACTTCATCCGTTATGCAGTTTGAATATGACAATTATTGTATAAATATACTTGATACGCCGGGACACCAGGATTTTTCGGAGGATACTTACCGTACGCTTATGGCAGCGGATTCGGCGGTCATGGTAATCGACGGCTCGAAGGGTGTCGAGGCACAGACAATCAAGCTCTTTAAGGTTTGCGTTATGCGCCATATTCCGATTTTTACGTTCATAAACAAGATGGACCGTGACGCAAGAGACACTTTTGAGCTTCTTGACGAAATAGAACATGTGCTTAACATAAACACCTGTCCCATAAACTGGCCCATAGGCTCAGGCAAAAATTTTAAGGGCGTTTATGACAGAAATACAAAGACAATTACAAGATTTTTTGCGGCAAATGCGGGTCAGACGGAAGTTGAAGAAGAAAAATGCAATATCGACGATCCGCATATCGACGATTTGATAGGGCATGAAAATCACAAAATTTTGTGCGACGAACTTGAGCTTCTTGGCGGTGCCGGAAGCGATTTTGACATATCAAAAGTGCAAAGCGGAAACCTGACTCCGGTATTTTTTGGATCCGCGCTCACAAACTTCGGTGTGGAAACGTTTTTGAAGCATTTCCTTAATATGACGACGGCGCCTCTTGCAAGAAATTCGAATGAAGGTGAAATTTCTCCTTTTGATGATGATTTTTCGGCATTCGTATTTAAAATTCAGGCAAACATGAATAAGGCTCACCGTGACAGAATCGCGTTTATGAGAATATGTTCCGGGCGCTTTACGGCCGGCGAAGAAGTATTCCATGTTCAGGGAAACAGGACGCTTCGCCTTACACAGCCCACTCAGATGATGGCAAACGACAGAAAGATTGTAACGGAAGCATATGCGGGAGACATAATAGGTGTTTTTGATCCGGGTATTTTTTCGATCGGTGACACAATTACCGCAACAAACCGCAAATTTATGTTTGAAGGCATTCCCACGTTTGCGCCCGAGCATTTTGCAAAAATACGTCAGGTAGACACAATGAAGCGCAAGCAGTTTTTGAAGGGCGTAAACCAGATAGCGCAGGAAGGCGCAATTCAGATATTTAAGGAATTTAATACAGGTCTTGAAGAAATAATCGTGGGAGTTGTGGGCACTCTTCAGTTTGATGTATTAAAATTCCGCTTGGAATCGGAATATTCGGTTGAAATAAGGATGGATATGCTTCCTTATGAATATATCCGCTGGATAGGAAATCCGGAAATAGATGTATCCGCACTCAATGTTACGTCGGATACAAAAAAGGTGCTTGACCTAAAAGACAGACCGCTTCTTCTCTTCACGCATGAGTGGAGCATAAGAACGGTTCAGGAGCGAAACAAAAATCTTATTATGACGGAATTTGCGAAGAATTAAATCAGGGGCAATGTATGAGGGGAAGGGAATATAATGGCTGACAATAAAGAAAAATTTGAAAATCCCGAAAAAGATATATCGGTAAACTATCTTGAAAATGCAATCGAAGAAAACAAAAATGCGATGAATACGGAGCCGGACATTTTGATGCCGGTTGTTGCACCCAATATCTATATGCTTCCCGGAATGCTTGTGCATTTTGACGCTCTTGACAACGAAAGCTTCAAGGTGATAAGTAATGCAATGCGTGAAAAAACGCCGGTGTTTTTGGCGGGAAATGCATCCAAAAATCCCAAGTCGATTAACATAAGCGAGTTAAACGAAATAGGATGTATTTGCTATGTGAAGCAGATAATCAAGATGCCGGGCGAAATCGTGAGAGTTTTGGTTCAGGGTGTAAGGCGCGGAAGACTTGTGGGAATTACAAAGACTGCACCTTATCTTGAAGGAAAAATTTCGATGCCCTTTGAAGTGACGGGAGATATGCTGCCCTTTAATCGTACTTCCGTAATGCTTAGATGCCTTAAGGAGCTTTTGGAAGAATATTTTTCGTATAATGATAAATTTGAAAAAGAGCTTTCCGCACAACTGATGCGTATTGAAACGCTTGACGATATGATAAATCAGGCGGCAATAATAATTCCTCTTTCAAATGATTGGAAAAAGACGATACTTGAAGCACTTGACATAGAAAAAAGATTTGAAGCGGTTGTGGCAGCAATAAGTGCCGAAATCGAACTGATTAAGCTTAAAAAAGAAATTACGGGCAAAGTTCGCACGCGTCTTGACAAAAATCAAAGAGATTATGTGCTTCGTGAGCAAATGAAGGTGATTGCGGCGGAGCTCGGAGAAAAGGGCGCAGAGGCGGAAGCGGCAGAATTTGCGGAACGACTTGAAAAGCTTAATGCGGATCAGGAAATAAAAGAAAAAATAAATAAAGAAATAGTAAGACTCCGTGCGGTTACGGGAAGTCCCGCAGAAGGGACGGTGCAAAGAAGTTATATAGAAATGTTGCTTTCGCTTCCCTGGAACAATAAAAGCACGGATGACTTAAATATCAAAAAAGCGGAAGACATATTAAACCGTGATCACTATGGGCTCACAAAGGTGAAGGAGCGTGTGCTTGAATTTTTGTCGGTGCGTGCCTTAAATGATACAGGGCAGACTCCCATAATATGCCTTGTCGGACCTCCGGGAACGGGCAAAACATCTATTGCGGCATCGGTTGCGAGGGCACTTAACAAAAAATATGTGCGTATATGTCTTGGCGGTGTGCATGACGAAGCAGAAATCCGAGGACACAGAAGAACATATATAGGTGCAATGCCGGGGCGCATTATAATGGGGCTCAAAGACGCCGGCAAAAAAAATCCGCTTATGGTTCTTGACGAAATAGACAAGGTAAGCACGGATTATAAGGGAGATACGGAAGGCGCTTTATTGGAGGTGCTTGACCCCGAACAAAATAAGACATTTACCGACCACTATGTGGATGTTCCGGTTGATTTGTCGGAAGTGCTCTTTATTTGCACTGCAAATTCGACAAAATCGATTTCAAAGCCGTTGCTCGACCGTATGGAAGTGATTGAAGTTTCAAGCTATACGGATAACGAGAAATTTCATATAGCAAAGGATTTTTTGTATCCTAAGACACTTAACAAAAACGGGCTCGCCAAAGCGCAGGTAAAAATATCAGACGGCGCAATACGTACAATGATTTCGTCATATACGCGTGAAGCGGGCGTCAGAAATCTTGAAAGACGTTTCGGAGAAATTATGCGAAAATCCGCGCGCAAAATTCTTGAAAATGAACAAGAGGCAGCGGATAAAGCTCTAAGTGAACAAAAGGCAACAGCAAAAATTGTAAGTGAACAAAAGACCGCGGATAAGTCTAAAAGCGACCCGAGGGTATCGGATAAGCTAAAGACACGTGACCACG
Source organism: Lachnospiraceae bacterium (assembly GCA_963649295.1). Lineage (GTDB taxonomy): Bacteria > Bacillota > Clostridia > Lachnospirales > Lachnospiraceae > RGIG3528. Next base: position 11,885 of record CAVJHK010000035.1, read on the forward strand.
TAATCCGCATTACCGAAAAAAATATCGGGGAGTTTTTGGGGCAAAAGAAATATAAGCCTTTCCCCGCAAACAGAGAGCCGGAAGTGGGCATTGTGAGAGGACTCGCATGGACCGAAAGCGGCGGTGAGACTTTGCAAATTGAAGTAAATATTATGCCGGGCAAAGGTGAACTCATAATCACAGGTAATCTGGGAGACGTGATGAAGGAATCTGCGAGAATTGCCCTTTCCTATGTGCGCTCGATTGCGGATGATGCGGGAGTAGCGAAGGACTTTTTTGATACGCACAATATTCATCTCCATGTGCCGGACGGTGCAACGCCGAAGGACGGTCCGTCGGCGGGCGTTACGATTGCGACTGCGATTTATTCGGCGGTTACCTTAAAAAGCGTAAAGAGCGATGTGGCAATGACGGGTGAGGTGTCCTTGCGTGGGCGTGTGATGGCGATAGGCGGACTAAAGGAAAAACTCCTTGCCGCCAAAAAAGCGGGAATAAAGACTGTTTTGATTCCAAAGGAAAACGAAACGGATTTGAGCGAAATATCCGACGAAATTACGGGCGGACTTAATATTATCCCTGTGTCAAGGATGGATAAGGTGATAGAAAACGCAATTGTATAGGAAATGCGAGGCAAGATATGAACGTAAACAATGTCGAACTTGAAACGGTATGCGGTATAACAAGCAGGATCCCCATAAATACCCTTCCCGAAATCGCTTTTGCGGGAAAGTCTAATGTGGGTAAATCGTCGCTTATAAATGCGCTTATTAACCGCAAAGCTCTTGCACGCACATCAGCAAAGCCCGGCAAAACACAGACGATAAATTTTTATAATGTCGAAAAAAAGCTTTATTTTGTGGATTTGCCCGGATACGGCTTTGCAAACGTTTCGCACGAGATTTCCGAAAAATGGGGTGTGATGATCGAAAATTATTTAAATACATCCGCCAATTTGAAAGCGATATTTTTGCTTGTCGATATTCGTCACGAGCCCTCAAAGAACGATTTGACAATGTATGACTTTGTTGTGCAAAAAGGCTTTAAGCCGATAATCATCGCGACAAAATACGATAAGATATCAAAAAATGCCCTTAATAAGCAATTAAAGGTAATAAGAGAAACCCTTTCCTGCGGCAATGATACCGTAATAATCCCGTTTTCTGCGGAAAGCAAATTCGGCAGGGATAAAATCTGGGAAACAATAGAAGGATTTATCAGATAAAAATTTGGTTTTTTTGATGAGGTTAAAAATGGATTCCGAGGCTCTTATGTTCAATAAGCTTGTGATACTTTATATGCTTGACCGGCTTGAAATGCCGATAAGCAACGCCGAGCTTACGAGAATAATACTTGAAAAAAAAATAGCTCAGTATATTACGATTCAGGAAGCACTTTGTGACCTTGTTTCCGACAATTATATTACCGAAAGCGACAATCACAATTCGCATCTTTATGCGATTACGGATGACGGCAGGGAAACCTTGTCATTTTTTTATAAGGATTTGTCTGTTCAATTGCGCGATGAGATGGATGAGTGCCTTACAAAGGAAATGTATCATTTGCGTGACCTTGCCGCGTCTACGGCGGATTATTACGAATCAAACAAAAACGAATATATAGTGGAATTAAAGGTTGTCGAGCGGGGAAGTGAGCTTGTGAACATAAAGCTCCTTGTTGCAAGCAGCGAGGAAGCAGACACTATATGCAACCGCTGGAAGGAAGCAAATGCGGATGTCTACGGATATTTGATATCTCGGCTTCTTGCGGGCAAAACAGAAGACAAAAAGGAAAACAAAAATAAGGAATAGTATGTTGTAAAGAAGGATTGCTTTTTATGCAATCCTTTTTTACACAAAAATTACGAAAAGCGGACACAGGCTAAACATAATTTGGGAATATGATTGCATCATCGAAAGGTTAAAGGAACATAAACATATGGCAATCGAAGTTTTTAACAGGTACGAAATGAAGTACAGGATTACAAGTGAACAATATGAGGAATTAAAAACCAGGCTTTCGCTTCGCATGGAGTCCGACGAACACAGCAAAAACGGCGAATTTTATACAATTTGCAATATTTACTATGATACGGAGAACAACGACCTTATCCGCAAATCGACAGACGGCGGCGTTTACAAGGAAAAAATGAGACTCAGAAGCTATGGCACGGTTACTCCCGACCAAAAGGTGTTTCTTGAAATCAAAAAGAAATACAAAGGACTTGTAAACAAAAGACGTACAAAGATGTATCTGTCGGATGCCTATGCTTACTTTGACTTAAGTGTCCTGCCGGAAGTTAAGCCATTCATGAACGGTCAGGTTTTAAAGGAAATCGACTATATGAAAACAAGGCTTGGGTTAATTCCGAAGGTTTTTCTCTCATATGACAGATGCGCAATGTTTGACAGGGAAAACAGGGATTTTAGGATTACTTTTGACAGAAATATCACCGCAAGACGCTATGACCTCGGTCTTCATTACGGCGTTTATGGGGATAAATTATTGGGACCCGACGAGTGGATAATGGAGATCAAAATTGACAAAGCCATGCCGCTCTGGATGACAAGGATTTTGTCCGATATGGAAATCAGAAAGACAAGCTTTTCAAAGTACGGGACCGAATATAAGATGTTTGTCGAAAACATGCAGGACGTGAAAAAAAGTATCTCGGATCAAGGTATGAATACGGCATCCGACAACAAAATATTAAATATTTCATTACAAAATTCATTTTTGTCTGACAGGAGAATAAAAAATGCTTGAAACACTTTTTAATGTAACTAACGACGGCACCGTTACGGCGGGCACAATATTTTCCGCAATGATTGCGGCACTCATACTCGGATTTATAATTGCGGGTACTTATGCTTTTATAATGAAAAAGGAAAACGCATCCGTAAGCTTTTTTATGACACTTGTGCTTTTGCCGGCACTTGTGAGCCTTATTATTGTTCTTATAAGCGGTGATGCGGCAAAGGCTTTGTCGATCGCGGGCGTATTTACGCTTGTGCGTTTTCGTTCGCAGCCGGGCGACGGAAGAGATTTGTCATTTATCCTTCTTGCGATGGCAGCGGGACTTGCGACGGGAATGCATTATATGACGGTTGCGGCGGTTTTGGTGCTTGTTGCATGTGTGATTATCGTTTTAATAGCAAAGATTGCAGAGAACTTTTTTAAGACAGAAACAAAGTCTTTAAAGATAGTAATTCCGGAAGATATGAATTATTCGGATGCTTTTACGGATATCTTTAACAAATATACCGTTTCAAATAATCTTGAAAAGGTGAAGACAACCAATATGGGGACGCTTTATGAGCTTTCCTATATTGTAAAAATGAAGAAGGAGGCGGACGAAAAGGGATTTTTGGATGAAATCAGAGTTCGCAACGGAAACTTAAATATTACTCTTTCAAAGCTTATAAAGAAGGAAACACAATTATAAAACTTAATCAGAAATCAAAATTGATACTGATATTGATACGGGCGGCAGCGGACATACGGCTACCGCTTTTTTATGTGAAAATTTCTTTTCTTTGGAAATTTTACGAGAATTATAAAGAACATAAAAAACTCTTTGATTGAATAAGCGGGTAAATATGATATAATAAAAAGATACGGAGAAAAATCATTGATAAGTTTAAGGAGGTTTATCTTGAGCAAGGAAGAATATTTGAAATTGATTGACGAAGTATGTGAAAAAGGCCCGTTTCATGCGGATTGGGCGAGTCTTACGGACATGAAAGTTCCCGATTGGTTTAAGAAGCAAAAATTTGGGATTTTTATACACTGGGGGCTTTTTTCGGTTCCGGCATTCGGAAACGAATGGTATTCGAGACATATGTATGTAAAAGATTCACCGGAATATAAGCATCATATCGAAACTTACGGTGCTCATAAGGATTTCGGCTATAAGGATTTTGCCCCGATGTTTAAGGCAGAAAAGTTTGATGCCGACGAGTGGACCGAAATATTCAAAAAATCGGGTGCAAAATATATCGTTCCTGTTGCGGAGCACCATGACGGCTTTGCAATGTATGATTCGGATTTTACGGACTGGAATGCGGCAAAAATGGGTCCGCATAAGGACATAATAGGAGAGCTCAAAAAATCGGCGGAAAGTAAGGATATTGTATTTGCGGCATCGTCGCACAGGGCAGAGCACTATTGGTTTTTGGGAGTCGGTCGCGAATTTGAAAGTGACATAAATACTGATTTCCCCGAAGGACATATTTATTGGCCGAGTGTAAAGAGTCAGCCCGACATGAACGATGTTCATTCGCCTGTGGCGTCATCAAAGGAATTCCTTGACGACTGGCTTGTAAGATGCTGCGAAATAGTCGACAAATACAAGCCCAAAGTCATGTATTTCGACTGGTGGATTATGCATGAATCCTACAAGGAGCATCTCAAAAAATTCATGGCATATTATTATAACCGCGGTCGTGAATGGGATACCGACGTCACAATTATTTATAAGCATGATCCCATACCGTTTGGAGCCGGCATCCCGGATGTGGAGCGCGGAAAATTTGCGACGGCGCAAAGCTATTATTGGCAGACGGATACGGCAATAGCCTATAATTCGTGGTGTTATACCGATTCTCTTGATTACAAAAATGCGGACGAGATCCTTGATTATCTTGTGGATGTTGTTTCAAAGAACGGAAATCTGCTTTTAAATATAGGACCAAAATCCGACGGAACAATCCCCGAAAAGGATCGCGAAATTCTTTTTGAAATCGGCGACTGGTTAAAAATAAACGGTGAAGCAATCTATAATTCCAAGCCCTTTAAGCATTCGGCGGAAGGACCGACCAAGGAAACGGAAGGCAAATTTTCGGATGTTAAGGGAAAGGAATATACCCACGAAGACTTCAGATTTACGTGCGGAAACGGCGCTATTTATGTAATTTCCTTAAATTATCCTGAGGACGGATTATTAAAAATCAAAACGCTTGCGAATGCGGACGTAAACTCGCTTGAATTTCAGGGAATTATAAAACGTGTATCGGTGCTCGGCGTGGGAGAGGCAGAGTTCCGTCAGGACGCGGAAGCACTTTTTGTAAAGGGACCCAAATTTAAAACAAATAAGCCCGTTGTAATCAAGGTTGAAACGGACTAAAACATAAAATTAAATTTATTATTGTCGGATAAATATATATCATGAACGCATTTAAGTTATTATTCAGTAATCAAATATTGGTTACAACAAGCTTTTCCTGGTTTTTTGCACAGGTAATCAAAACACTTATAAATTTTCATTTTACGCATAAGATTGAGCTTGAGCGAATGGTGGGATCCGGCGGAATGCCGAGCTGTCACTCGGCAACCGTATGCTCGCTTGCCACAACAACAGGCTTTGTATGCGGACTTGATTCGCCCGAATTCGGAATCGCGACGATGCTTGCGATTATCGTTATGTATGACGCAAGGGGAGTGAGGCGTGAAACCGGAAAACAGGCGGTGCTCCTCAACCAGATAAGAAATTATCTTCTTTTTGGCGGTGAAAAGGCGGGACATCCGAAGCCGGATTTTTCCGACGAAAACCTAAAAGAACTTGTGGGACATACGCCTTTTCAGGTGCTTGTGGGTGCAATACTCGGAATTATCATGGGTATTATATCCGGGATTTTTTGGAAATAACTATATAAATTCGGAGGCATTATGGAAAAAATATTGTACGGCGGAGATTATAATCCCGAGCAATGGGACTTATCGGAAATCGGGCTGCAAATCGAAAAATTAAAAGAGGCGCATGTTGATACGCTCACACTCAATGTTTTTTCGTGGGCCTCGCTTCAAAAATCGGAGCATATATATGATTTTAAAAAGCTCGACCGCATTATGCAAATCGCACGCGAAAACGGGATGAAGGTATGCCTTGCGACTTCGACCGGGGCACATCCCGCCTGGATGGCAAAGCGTCATCCGGACATTTTGCAGGTAGATTTTGACGGACGAAAAAGAAAATTCGGCGGAAGACACAATTCCTGTCAGAACAGCCCCACATATCGCAAATATTCAAAGCGTCTTGCGGGAAAGCTCGCAAAAAGATACAAGAATTACGATAATATAGTCGCATGGCATGTGAGCAACGAATATTCGGCAAACTGTTATTGCAAAAACTGCGAAAAAAATTTTCGTAAGTGGCTGAAGCAAAAATACAAAACGATAAAAGAAGTGAACCGCGCGTGGGATACGGCATTCTGGGGACATACTTTTTACAATTTTAACGAAATCGTTGCACCGAATATCCTGTCAGAGCACTTCGGATACAGAAAAACCTGCTTCCAGGGAATCACGATTGATTACCGGAGATTTCAGTCCGAAAGCGTGCTTGAGAGTTATAAAGCGGAATACAAGGAAATCAAAAAATATACGCCGAACATACCCGTCACAACCAACTTTATGGGATATCATTTTGAGATAGACCAAAAAGCCTGGGCACCTTATCTTGACTTTGTTTCGTGGGACAATTATCCGTCGTCGGATTCCGAAGAATGGTCGGTTTCCATGTGGCATGACATGATGAGAGGCTTAAAGGGCGGACGGAGCTTCTGGCTTAT